>NZ_DLLH01000027.1:0-96922 GCF_002476655.1 Treponema sp. UBA7567 | reverse complement strand
AAACAGCGTAATTAAAAATCAGATAATGTCGGCTTTATATCCAGTTTCCTTGTAAAAATCTTCAACAGCCTCAGTTTGAAGCTTTTTTAAAAGTTCAGGGTCCTTTCTTCCAACTGGTTTTCCGTCAATTTCGTAAGCCGGCAATCCCAAGGTTCCTGCCGAAGTGATGAAAACTTCGTCTGCGGCAAAAAGCTCATCTAGTGTAAAAGGACGCTCTTCATAAGGAACTCCTATTCTTTTGCAAATTTCAAGATAATGACGGCGGGTAACGCCTGGAAGAATAAGTTCATCCAATGGCGGAGTAATGAATTTTCCGTCTTTTAAAATATTTACGTTTGTATGCGCACATTCAGTAACACGCTCGCCACGATGAAAAACAACTTCCCTTGCGCCGCTTTCAAAAGCTCTTTGGCTTCCCATTACGCTTGGCAGGAGGTTCAAAGTTTTTATGTTGCAATGGAAAAAGCGAGTGTCTTCTTCTGTAATAAGTTTGCAAGGTTTTCTCAAATCAGTGAGTTTTGATTCAGAAATTGTGATTAGAAGATTCGGTTCAACATTAGGAAAAAGGTGGTTGCGCGGCGCAGTTCCACGGGTACATTCCCAGTAAACAAAACATACTCCGTCGCTATCCATGGCATCAATGCATTTTTGAAGTTCTGCGACCAGCTGCTCTTTTGATAATTTGAAAGGAATTCTTGTAAGACGCAAACTGTTAAAAAAACGCTCAATGTGATAATCAGTCTCAAAAATTTTGCGGTTTGCACAGTATGTCGCATCGTACACACCGTCGCCAAAAAACATTGCACGGTCCAAGAAAGGAACCGTCATCTCTTCCTGTAAGCCCATCTTTCCATTGTAATAACCTACGTTTTTCATGCTTTAGCCTCTTATATTTCGTGCATCGTGCACGTTGATAATAAAATTATTGCGTTTTTGTTTTTTTTTGGCAAGAATTTTTTATATTTTTTTATTGCTTTTTTACAATTTTTTTACTTTGAAAGATGAATTCATTTTGCCTTTATTTTGGAAAAAGCAGGCAGAATTTTATATATTCAATTAAAAAATTCTCGAATAAACTAAAAAAGAATGTTATTGAAGTTTACATTACAAATCTGGAGGAACAGAATGAAAAAATTAACTAGGCTTGCTGCAATTCTGGCAAGCACAGCAATCTTGTTTAGCGCAATAAGCTGCAAAAACGACGACAGTGGGGGGGGCGGAGAAGAAAGCGGATCGTCAATCGAAAAAAATGCGNNCAATTAACGAAAACGATACATCGAGCGGTTTTGTAAGTGCTTTTGCGGCGGATGGAACTACGGCAACAATTAACACTGCAAATGTAAGTGATTATTTGGGTTCGGGATATTTGGATAATCCTGGAAAAGTAGTTTATTCGGTTAATTCTGAAAAGGAGCAGGATGTTAAGATTCAGATTCGTTATGCTCATTGGGGCTGGTCATATCAGATTAAGGCGGCTTATGTTCAGATTAATGGCGAAAACTGTGATGACGATGACGAAATTCTTTATGGCAATTGGACTGGAAAATCTCTTTCATTGTCAAACACAATCACTGTTTCGTTAAAAGCTGGCGACAACCAAATTTGTCTTTTGCCAGTTCCAAAGGGAAAGGAACTTCCAAAATATGATGAAACAAAAGGTTTTGGTGTAAAATATCCGAACGGCGAACAGGATGAGGCGAGTGCTGAAGCGGCGGCAGGAAACACCGTTGCTGGAAAATATCTTTCAGATGGAATGATTCCAAATCTTGACTATATTTCTATTACTGGAAACGGAATTAAAAATGGAAGTGGTCAGTCTGCAAATTATTATCAGATAAAAACTTCTGTAAATAATGAAGCCTATGGTTCAATTGAATTCTCGCCAGAGCAGGACAGTTATGTTGAAGGAACTGAAGTTACTGTAACTGCAACGCCAAAAGCAGGATATATTTTTGATTCTTGGTGCGGAACAAATATCGATACAACTGGAAGTTTTAAGGTAAAAGTTGATTCTGACAAAACGTTTAAGGCTAATTTTATTCCAGTTTCATTTGACAAGACTTCTGAACTTGCTGGACTTGAAGGTTATGCATCTGTTTGTGATGATTCTGGCTCAACTTATACAATTACTGGTGGATTTGGAGGAGATGAAATTACAATTTCTTCATATGCTGAATTGCTTTTAAACAAATCAAAAATTTCAGGAAATGAACCTGCAATTATCAAGATTTGTGAACGTATTTCTTCTGCAGAATGGCTTGGGACTGACGATTACAATAAAGAACTCTCATCATTGATTGCAAGAGGAAAAGAAGAGAATGAGGCAAAATTTATTCTCAAAAACAGAAGTTTCCATTTTGATGTTGGTTCAAACAAAACTCTGGTTGGCGAATCTGGAAAAGATTACGGATTTAAAAACATTAACGTAAAAATTTCTGGTTCAAATGTAATTGTTAAAAACTTGCATTTTGGCGATGTAATTGGCGAAGATTATTTTGGCGGTTCTGGAAACGATGCTATGAGCATTAAAGGCGGAGAACATGTTTGGATTGACCATTGTGAATTTAGTTCAAGTCTTACTCCTGTTGAAGTTGATGGAACTGCAATTGAGTTTTCTAAACACAACTTTGAAGTAGACCTTGAAGGCGAAAATTGTACAGAAGAAGAAAAATGGACAAAAGATTTCTATGATGGACTTTTGGATATTTCTGAAACAAGCCGTTTTATTTCTGTTTCCAACAGTTATTTCCACGATCATTGGAAAGCTTGTTTGTGCGGTGGTTCAAATGATAATGCTTCATCACAGCCGCAAGGTTCTCTTGTCCGTCTGACTATGTACAATAACTACTTTGAAAAAATTCATGCGCGTCAGCCATTGTTCAGATTTGGTAAAGCGCATATTTATTCAAGTTATCTGAAAGGTTTAGGAGATTCTTCTTCGGGAATTGAAGTTCGTGCAGAAAGCCGTGTTTATGTAGACAATGTTTATTTTGAAGATATTAACTCAAATAAAATCGTCGGTTGTTGGAATTCTTCAAAAGGTCTTGGAGCAGGAAAATGGACTGTAAAGGGGTGTGAGGGAGCGTCAATTTCTGGCGATGCAGGATTTACACCGCCTTATACTTGGACTAAAACTTCTGCTAGTGATTCTAAGACAAAATTGCCAACTTCCGCTGGAATTAGTAAATAATTTGCAGTAGGGCATAGAGCAGCGGCGATGGCGGGTTGGAACCTGCCGAAGCCGAAAACCGCAGACGCGCTGTTTGCGCGGCGAGGATTTAGAGCGTTAGCGAACTGCGGCACGCCCGACGGCAGCTTTGCTGCCGGACTGCCCTTATAAAAAAAAAGAACCCGGTTTTATTAAATTCCGTTTTTGGAATTTTTTAAGCCGGGTTTTGTGTTTTTATAGGACAATCTTCTGATAATTTTTATTTTTGCATTATTGAATCGATTGATTTTATGCAGGCGTTGCGAAGTCCGTTTTCTTCGAGGGCGGTTACTCCGCGGATTGTGCTTCCTGCCGGGCTGCACACGTTGTCTTTTAATACGGCTGGATGTTCGCCTGTCTGCAGCTGCAATTTTGCTGAGCCTAAAACTGTCTGGCTTACGAGTTTATATGCTGTTGCGCGCGGAATTCCGTATTTGACGGCGGCATCTGCGTAGGCTTCGATAAAAAGGTCTACAAATGCCGGTCCGCAGCCGCTTATTGCGCCTCCGATCCCCATTAAATTGTCTGGCAATTCTTCGACTGTGCCAAGATTTTCAAAAAGCTGCCAGATTTGCGCG
Organism: Treponema sp. UBA7567; assembly: GCF_002476655.1. Classification (NCBI taxonomy): domain Bacteria; kingdom Pseudomonadati; phylum Spirochaetota; class Spirochaetia; order Treponematales; family Treponemataceae; genus Treponema; species Treponema sp. UBA7567. The sequence continues at coordinate 93,136 of NZ_DLLH01000027.1, read as the reverse complement.
CGTTCTTCTGGTTTGAGAGAATTTGTCTTTTCAAAAAGGAATACTCCTTCGCCAGCCATGGCCGGTGTGTTTGGCATGACAAACTGGATGCGCGGTTTTTCGGTGTAGGCTGAAAATATTTTTTCAAAAGCGTGAAAATTCCAGCCGAGCGCAATTGAAATGAGGGTTTTGTTTGCAAAATCACGTCCAACTTCCGAAATTACGTCTTCTATCTGGTATGGTTTGCAGGCCATAAAAATCGTGTCGGCTTTTAAAACGGCTTCTTTTAATGAGGAGCAGGGATTAAAGCCGTATTTTGCTGCGTTTTGCGCAAGTTTTTGTTGGTTTGGCGCGTAGGCAAATATGTTTTTTGGCTCGATTTTGCCGGATTTTATAAAGCCTCCGGTCAAAGCCTGCGCCATGTTTCCCATTCCGATAAATGCAATTTTTTCCATATTTTTCCTCTTTATTCTGCCAGGAAAAGGCTGCCTTTTTCTGTGCCGTCGTTGAGTTTATCCAGAATATTTTCTTTTCCGCCGTTTGCCAGCAGCATTGGAATTCCGTAGACTGTTGTTTTTTCTGCCGCCTGAATTTTTGTTTCGATTCCGCCTGTTCCAAAATTGTTTGTGCCGCCAATGTGAATTGTTTTTCGCAATTCTGGAATTGACTTTACGACTTCTACGAGTTTTGCGTTCTTGTTTACTTTTGGATTGTCTGTAAAAATTCCGTCGATGTCGCTAAAAAGAATTAGAAGGTCTGCGCTCCAAAGAATTGATGTGAGCGCCGCAAGGTTGTCGTTGTCGCCGATTGAAAATTCGAGCGTAGAAACGGAGTCGTTTTCGTTGATGATTGGAACAACGCCTTCGTCTGCAAGTGTAAAAAGCGTGTTGCGGATATTCAGTGAGCGGTTGTTGTCTTCAAAATCTTCTTTTGTCAAAAGAATCTGTCCGATGTGAAGTCCTTGTTCGTTGAACGCTTTGCGCCATTGAGCCATAAGTTCTACCTGACCGATTGCGCACAATGCCTGCCGAAAATGCAGGTCTTTTTTGCGTGCCCATTCTTTTAGTGTCGAAACCCCGGAAACCTGCGCTCCTGAAGAAACTATGACGAGTTGTTTTCCCTGATCGATTAAATTTTTGCACTGTTTTGCAAACGAAGCCATAAATTGCGTATTTTGTGTTCCATCCGGCAATGCAAGTGTGTTTGAACCGATTTTTATAACGATTTTGCGAGAAGATTTTATTGCGTCCTGAATATTCATAGCAGTATTTTAGTGAAAAGACAGGCTGTGGACAACAAGAAATTTTTGTGGTTATAAATTGAATTTGGAAAATGCGTTTTATTGAAGTTTTTACAATGCCGTTCGATGTTGAATTAAGAGGTTTTTCTCATTAAAATAGTAGAATGTTTCGTATTTATGTAGAACGCAAGCCTGGCTTTCAGAGTGAAGCTCAGAGCATTTTATCGGAGATCAATGGATTTTTGGGCATTTCCTCTGTAAAGGGAGTGCGTTACTTTAACCGCTACGACATTGAAAACACTTCGGAAGAAGTGTCTAAGATGGCCGCATCGAGAATTTTTTCTGAGCCTCAGAGCGACAGTGTGGCTTATGAAGAAGTTAAGATTGATGAAAAAGACACGGTTATTGTGTGGGAATATTTGCCTGGACAGTATGACCAGCGAGCTGATTCTGCCGAGCAGTGTCTTTCGCTTTTGCGCGAGTCTATGAAGAATTCTGCAAAAGTTTGCTCTCTTCCTCCGCGTGTTCGATGCGCAAAAATGGTTGTTTTGTCTGGAAGCATTGGTGCTGACGAGATTCAGAAAATTCAGCATTATCTTATAAATCCTGTTGACTCGCGTCTCACAGACTCAAAAATTCCTGAGACTTTGGAAATAAAAGCTGCCGAGCCGGGAGACGTTCCTGTTGTTGAAGGATTCAACAAGTTTGGCAAAAAAGAGCTTAGTGAATATATTTCAAAGATGGGTTTGGCGATGGACTTGCCTGACATCCAGTTCCTGCAGAAATATTTCAAGTCAATCGAGCGCGACCCGACCGAGACTGAAATCCGCGTTCTTGACACTTACTGGTCTGACCACTGCCGCCACACAACGTTCAACACAGTTCTTAAAGACATAAAAATCGACAAGGGTCCTTATGCCAAGCTTTTCAAGCAGTCTCTTGAAAACTACAAGGCTCTTCACACAGACCTTTACGCGAACCGCAAGGACAAGCCGCTCACTTTGATGGACATGGCGACAATCGGCGGAAAATATCTTCGAAAGCACGGAATGCTCGACGACATGGAAGTAAGCGAGGAAAACAACGCGTGCTCTATCTTCATCGATGTTCATTACACGACAGACAAGGACGGAAATCCTTATCCAGAGGGAAAAGACGAAGTTGAGCAGTGGCTTTTGCAGTTCAAAAACGAAACACACAACCACCCGACTGAAATCGAGCCTTTCGGAGGCGCGGCAACTTGTATCGGAGGCGCAATCAGAGATCCTCTTTCAGGAAGAAGCTGGGTTTACCAGTCAATGCGCGTTACAGGCGCCGGCGACCCGACAGTTCCGATGAGCGAGACTCTCCACGGAAAACTTCCTCAGCTTAAGCTCTGCCGCGAAGCTGCCCAGGGATTTTCTTCTTACGGGAACCAGATTGGATTGACAACAGGTCAGGTTACGGAATTCTATCATCCGGGATTTGTGGCAAAGAGAATGGAGCTTGGAGCTGTAATCGCGGCAAGCCCTTATTCAACTGTAATGCGCGAAACTCCAGAGGCAGGCGACATTATCATCTTGCTTGGGGGCGGAACAGGACGCGACGGAATCGGAGGAGCGACGGGCTCATCTAAAGTCCATACGGAAAAATCCGTAACAACTGCGGCTGCGGAAGTTCAGAAGGGAAACGCCGTTGAGGAAAGAAAAATTCAGCGTCTTTTCAGAAATCCGGAAGTAAGCCATATGATTCGCCGTTCAAACGACTTTGGCGCAGGCGGTGTTTCTGTTGCTGTGGGCGAGCTTGCCCCTGGACTCGACATCAATCTTGACGCTGTTCCGAAAAAATACGAAGGCTTGAACGGAACGGAGCTTGCAATTTCTGAAAGCCAGGAAAGAATGGCCGTTGTTGTTCGTGCCGGCGATGTTGAGAAATTCATAAAATTTTGCAACGATGAAAACTTAAATGCGGTTGTTGTCGCAACTGTTACTGATAAAAATAAGCTCACAATGAAGTGGCGCGGAAAGACGATTGTTGACATTGACCGCTCATTCTTGGACTCGGCTGGAGCTCCTCATTACGCAAATGCAGAAATCGAAAGTCCTGCTGAAAACAGAAAATCTCCTCTTGTCCAGCCGCTTGAAAGCGTAAAAAAAGCGCTCGGCGACTGCGCATCTGCGACAGGAGAAAGCGGCGAAAGCGAGCCTACAAAAGAGCAGATTAAAAACGCTTTTATCGCAAACATCTCAGACCTTGCATGCTGCTCTCAGCGCGGACTTCAGGAACGCTTTGACGGCTCAATCGGCTCTTCAACCGTACTGTTCCCGTTCGGCGGAAAATATCAGGGAACTCCAGAATGTGCGATGTCGGCAAAAATTCCAGTGGTTTCTCCACGCGAGACTTCAACTGTCAGCCTTATGTCTTACGGCTACGATCCGCGTGTTGCTGAATGGTCTCCGTGGCACGGCGCGCAGACTGCTGTTCTTTCATCTCTTGCAAAAATCACATGTATCGGCGGAAAAGCGACTACAAGCCGCATGAGCTATCAGGAATTCTTCGGACGCACAGTTGACGAGAAAACTTGGGGCTATCCGGCGGCGGCTTTGCTCGGCTCTGTTGATGCGCAAAAATCAATGGGCTGCGCTTCAATCGGCGGAAAAGACTCAATGTCTGGAACTTTCGAGCACATGAACGTTCCCCACACTCTCGTTTCTTTCGCAGTCGCTCACGATGAGGCAAAAAACGTTCAGTCAGGCTCATTCAAAAAATCTGGAAGTTATATTTATCTCGTTCAGGTTCCATATTCTGCTGAGCTTGCGCCAGACTGGGAAGTTTTCAAGAAGAATTCAGACGCGCTTTATGAGGCGAACAAAGCCGGAAAAATTCTTGCGATGTATCCGGTCGGAGCTGGCGGAATCGCAGAGGCAATCACAAAAATGGCTTTTGGAAACAAGATTGGTGTTCAGCTGACTGCAATTCCTTCAAGCGCTACTGCAATTGGATTCCATCGCAATGTAAATAATACGATTGCAGACTTGTTTACTCCGCTCTATGGTTCGATTATTGTAGAAACTGATGATGACAAATTCGAGAACAACGAATTTGTAAATACGACTGTAATTAGAATCGGAAATACTCAAAAAGATCCGGTTATCAGCGTTGCAATGGAAGGACTTAATCCTCTTCCTCTTACAGAAATTTCGCTTGATGAGCTTTACGGGGCTTGGGATAAAACTCTTGCAAAAGTATTCCCGCCAGTTTCTTCTGCAAAACCTGCTGAAAAACTTCCTGAATGGGCAGTTGAAAAGCACTCTTCTCTCGAAGAAGCCCGTGCAAAAGTTTCTGCCTTTACAGTTCTCGACAAGGCAAAAGCTAAGCCTCGCGTAATTGTTCCTGTTTTCCCGGGTACAAACTGCGAATATGACATGGCTCGTGCTTTTAATTTGGCTGGAGCAGATTCAAAAATCTTTGTTTTCCGCAACAGAACTTCAAAAGACTTGGAAGAATCTCTTGTTGGATTGCAAAAAGAAATTTCTGGCGCACAGATTGTTGCGTTTGCAGGCGGTTTCTCCGCTGGCGATGAACCTGACGGTTCAGGCAAATTTATTGCAAACGTTATTCGGGAGGCAAATATTGCGCAGGCAATTACAGACCATCTTGAAAAGAAGAATGGCTTGATTCTTGGAATTTGCAACGGTTTCCAGGCTTTGATTAAGACGGGACTTGTTCCTTTTGGAAAAATTGTTGAGCCGGCAGCCGAAAATCCGACACTTACTTACAATAATATTCACCGTCACATAAGCCGCGTTGTCAGAACGACAATGGTAAGCGCTTCTTCTCCATGGGCTTTGGACAAAACTGTTTTGGACACTCGCCCGCACTATGTTCCAGTAAGCCACGGTGAAGGACGTATTATTATGTCTGAAGAATTTGCAGAAAAAATGTTCAGAAACGGCCAGGTATTTACACAGTATTGTGACGAAAATGGAATTCCTGCTGTGAGTGAACCGGATAATCCAAACGGCTCAGCATTTGCAATCGAAGGCCTTACAAGTCCGGACGGACATGTTCTCGGAAAGATGGGACATTCTGAACGCACTGTTGGAATCGGTGGATTTAGCAATGATTTGATTAAAAATATTGCTGGTGAAGACGATGGATCTTCTTCTTGCCAGAATATTTTTGCTGCAGGTGTAAGATACTTTAATTAAGCCTTCGGTTTAGGGATTTTTGCGTGCAAGCACGCTGCGACTTTTGCTGACGCAAAACTCGTGATTATAGTGTGTGCTAAAGCACACGACCTAAGCCTTCGGCTTAGGGATTGGAGTGGTGGAAGTGGCTGCTTTGACAGCCACCGTAGGCGAATGCCGTAGCCACGGAAAGCCCGGCCCGCGCGAGCGGGAAAGCCCCAAATTTTAAAATTTAGGAATTTAAAATGAAAAAAAATTTGAAACTTTTTGCTGTTCTTTTGATGAGTTCGGTTATTTTTGCCGGATGTTCAAAAAAAGAAGAAACTCAGGCTCGCAAGCCTTCAGAAAATATTGACTCGTCGACTTGGGTTGACAATTTGATTGACGGAAAAGCCGCGGCTTCTAAAGAAAATAAAAAAATCTTCTTGCTTTTTTCGGGCGATGATCAGGATAAATCGAGCGCTGAGCTTAAAGAAAAGATTTTCAACCGCGACGGTTTTATTTCTGAAATGACAAAAAATTATGTTCTTGTTAATTTGGATTTTTCAAATTCGCTTTTTGACAAGGCTGCTGCTGAACCGACAGCTTCTGAAGAAGAAAAAGCCGAGGCTGCTAAACTTTGGGTCAAACTCGAAGAAAATATGCGCGATGCCGGACTTTACAATATTCAGGTAACTCCTTCTTATTATCTTTTGACAAAAGAAGGCTATGTAATTAAGCAGATGGTTTTTGAAAATAAACCTGAATCTGTTGAAGATTTTTTTGCCGGTTATAATCCGCTTGTTGAAGAAATTGCTGAATACGAAAACACGATTTCTGCGGCTCGTTCTGGAAAAACAGAAGACAGGCTGGCTGCAATCAACCGTCTTTTTGAAAAAACTGACCCTCAGTTGCGCTATCTGCTTGCTGATTTTTGCTCGGATTATATTAAGCTCGACAAAAAAAATTCGACTGGAATGGTTGGAAGCTATGTCGTTGCATTGGCAAATTCAAACGCTGTTCAGCATTATCTTGACCAGGATCCTCTGGCTGCAAGTGAAGAATTTGCAACGGCTGCAAAGAGCAAATTTTTGGAACCAGAGCAGAAACAGCAGTGTCTTTATACAGCGGCATACCTTTTTGCTTCGAGCGGAACGGACGACGCTGCAAAAGTTAAAGATTATTTGCAGAAAGCTTACGATGTGGCTCCGGATTCGGAATATGCAGAGTCAATTTTGAGCATGATGCGAATGATGGAAGAAAAATATGGTGAAAATGCAGAGCCTTCTGCAGACGCACATGCGCCGGAAGCTAAAGATTCTGCGGAGAATTAAAATATGGACGGCTACCCCTCGGATAATTTAATTATTCTTTTATTGGTTGCGATTACTTGCATTGTGCTTTCGTCGCTTTTTTCGGCTTCAGAAAGCGCATTTCTCGGACTCAACAAGCTTCGCGTTCATTTTTTGCGTGAAAAAGGTGATAAACGCGCTATTCGGGCTGGAAAACTGCTTGAACGCAAGGAAGAACTTTTAAATATGCTTTTGGTCGGAAACGAAATTGTAAATGTTACGCTGTCCGTTGTTTTAACTTCAATATTTTTAAAACTTTTTGGAGCGGCTGGTCTTGGAATTGCCACTTCAATTTCGACTGTTTTGCTTTTGATTTTTGGAGAAATTACCCCAAAAAGTTTGACTACGCGTTATCCAGAAAAATCGTCTTTTTTCTTGAGCCGGTTTGTCTGGTTTTTCTTTTATTTTTTGCGTCCTTTTGTAATAATTTTTACTTCAATTTCCAGACTTTTTTTGAAAATTTTTGGAATTTCCACCAAAAAGAAACAGGCGACTTTTACCGAAGAGGAAATCAAAACTTTTATTGATGTTGGCGGCGAAGAAGGTGTCCTTGAAAATGGCGAAAAAAATATGATGAACCGCGTTTTTAAGTTCACCGATTTGAATGCCACCGATATTATGGTTCCTCGTTGCGATGTAATTGGAATTGAAGCAAAGGCTTCTTACCGCGATATAATTCAACTTTCTGAACGAACGAGAATCAGCCGTTTTCCAGTTTATGCCGAAGACGGAATTGACAATATTCTTGGTGTGCTTTATGTAAAAGACTTGCTGTTTTTTAGAGGCGCAAAGGAAGATTTTTCTGTCGAGAAGCTGATGCGTCCTCCGCTTTTTATTCCTGGAACTACAAAAATGTCTTCGATTCAGGAGATGATGCGTAAAAATAAGCAAAGTTTTGCTGTTGTAATTGATGAATATTCTGGAACTGACGGAATTTTGACGACAGAAGACATTGAACGTGAAATTTTTGGTGCAATTGCGGACGATTTTCAAAAGGCAGGCGACTCGACTTCTGTCCATATAAAAAATCCTGACGACAATTTGCTCGATGGAAGCGCTCGGCTTATTGATTTGGCGGACGAACTCCACTTAAAGCTTGAGAGCCGCGACAACGAAACAATTGGCGGTTACATTTGCGAAGTTTTAGGACACATTCCTGTTCCCGGCGAATTTATTGAAGTGGGCGAATATCGTTTTGAAGTGAGCTCAATGGACAGGCTCAGAATTGCAAGCGTTCATTGCACAAGAATTCCTGGAGGCGAAGAATAATGAAAATTTTTGTCGAAATAATTCTTCCGATTCTTGCCGACATTTTGCTGGTTTTGATTGTTGCTTTTTTTGCTGCGAGCGAAACGGCTTTTTTGTCGATTACCCGTGTAACCTTGCATCAGATGATAAAAAAAGATGGCGATAAAAAAAATACGCCGGCCAAAAAAATTCAATTTTTAAAAAAAAATACAAACCGCCTTTTGTCGCTGATTTTGATTGGAATCAATTTTGTAACTTCTCTGGCTTCCGGTCTTGCCGCAATGATTGCGATTAAAATTGCAGGAAATTCAGGCTCGACCTATGCAACAATCATTATTTCGTTTGTTTTGATTGTTTTTGGAGAAATTATGCCAAAAACTGTCGCTGCTGTTTATCCAGTCCAGATGGCAAGTATTTTTGCTTCTCCGCTGATTTTTTTAGAAAAACTTTTGTTTCCGATTGTCTGGCTTTTTTCTAAAATTACAGATTTTATTACGGAAATTCTCACAAGTTTTATTCACGAAGGCCGGGAACTTATAACTGAAGACGAGTTAAAATCGCTGATTGCAGTTGGTGCAAACGAAGGAACTTTGGAAAACAGCGAAAAGCGAATGTTGTATAAAATTTTTGAATTTACGGATTTGAAAGTTCACGATATTATGCGCCATAAAAGTCAGGTTCAGTTTGTGCCGGAAAATGCCTCGTATGTTGAAATTGCCGACATTTTTGCAAAAACTGGCTATAGCCGGCTTCCTGTTTGCCGAGGTTCCTTTGAGGATGTTCTTGGTGTTCTTTATTACAAAAATGTGCTTTTGGCGGGAAGAGTTATAAAGGAATCTAAAAATCTGGCGGCAAGATGTATGCGTCCGGCGCTTTTTATTCCAGAAACGATTACAGCGACAGAGCTTTTGCAAAAATTTAGAAAGGAAAACATAAATTTTGCAGTTGCTGTTGACGAAAACGGTTCAAATATCGGAATTGTAACGATGGACGACATTATGCGCGCGGTTTTTGGACACAGCGTGCACGGAGAACAGTCAGATATTCCTCCAGAAACCTTGATAGTTCCTGTTACTTCAAAAGAATTTTTGGTTCCTGGCGATATGAAAATTGACGATGTAAATGAACTTTTAAAGCTTGAGCTTGTAAGCGATGATTACGACACTCTTGCCGGCTGGCTTTTGGAACAGTTTGATGCAATTCCGGAAGCAGGCGAAACAATTCGCCGTGACGGAGTTTTGTTCAAGGTAGAAGACCAAACCCGCCATCGGATTCAGAGCGTAAGAATCACATTCCCGTAATATTAAAAGATTTGCCGCAGATTCCTTGCAAAGGCGGTTTACAAAAAATCAATAAAATAGTGTAAATTCGTCTTTGCAAGGCAATGCGTTTTTTTTTGCAGTCGGCCTTTACTGGTGTTTTGCAATTTCCGAAATTATCCGGGCGGTTTCTTCGATTCCTGCTGTTGAACTGTTAATCATAATGTCGTAGTTTTTGCGGTCGCCCCATGTTGCTTCCGTAAAAGTGTTGTAATGATTTGCACGGCGTTTATCAATCTGCTGAATTGTCTTTTTTGCCGCCTGTTCCGGTTCTTTGTACAAGTCTTCGATTCTTTTGAGTTTTTCTTCCAGATTTCCGTAGATAAAAACATTTAAAAGAGATTTTGAATCAATTTCATCGCTTGCTTTAAGAATATAATCTGCGCAGCGTCCGACAATTACGCAGTTTTCTTTTTTTGCAAGGTCGAGAATAACTTTGCGTTCGGCATTAAAAACCTGGTCCGCAAGAGGAAGCATCTGAGTTCCGTTTATCGAAGCCGCGCCATTTGCTGTTCCAGAGTAGCTTGAGCCTAAAAGAAGATTGTATAAAAATCCTGAAGAAAGATTTTGTTCAGTTTTTTTTATAAAATCTGGAGAAAGTCCGCTTTCCTGAGCGGCCATGTCGATAATTTCCTTGTCGTAAAAATCATAACCCAAAGTTTCTGCAACGAGTTTTCCGATAAGTCTTCCGCCGGAACCGTATTCACGGCTGATTGTAATAATTTTTTTCATAAAAAGCCTCCGTAAAGACTGATTTTTGTTTTTTGTAGGCTTATTATATCACAAAAATGCAGAATTTTAGGAAGCTAATTTTTAGAAAAATTTATATTTAAATGAAAGGGAAATGTTAAAGCATTGTTGATTTGCGCCGCCTTCTGAATCTTCAAGCTCGTTATTTTTAGACCATCTTTGAGAATTGCTGGAATACGATTTTCCACGAAGAGTTTTCATATAAAGGTAGTCTGCGTTAAGACAGATTGATTTTTTTGAATCGATTTTATACTCGGTGTTGAAATTGCAATTAAAGAGGCTGCAAAAATCCGAAACAATGTCCAAAAAATAAAGATCTCTTAAATAATGGCAGTCGATTGATTCTGAATAGACAAACGGAGAAAATTTAAATCCTGCTCCGACAGAAAAATTTTTTGGAAGCTTGAAATCGATGCTGCCTCCGAGCCAAAAAATAAAATTCTGCCGTTTATAAGAAATTACGTCGCCAGAAAAATTGATTATTTCCCGGTTTGCTTCAGCTTCATCGTTCCAGGCCGCATAATAGCCGTCTATTGCGTTTCCATACCAGCCAGTTCCGTTTTTTGCCGTAAACTTAAATAACTGGTATTCAAACTCAAAAAACGGGCTTATCTTTGCGCTGATTTTTTTTAGCTCTGGAAGTTTGAACGAATAGCCGGTTTTTAAGCTTGCAGAAATGTCATAATCGATATAATTGTCGCTTTCCGAATAGCATGTTTTGTAATCGTGTCCAGAAGTTTTTGTCACCTCGCTTGGAGAATTATTGAGCCAGTCAGAATCTTTCATTGTTCCGCATTTTAGCGGGAACCCTGCCGTAAAGTCTGCTTCCAGAAAGACATTTTTATAGCTGCCGTTAAGTTTTAGCCCAGAATAGAATTCGTTTTTGATTTCCCAGTTTAATTCACTTAATTTGTCGCAATCGTAGTTCGACTCTTTTAAAAAGACATATTCGTTTACCTGGCCGTTTTTTATTCCAATCAGCGGTTCAACAGAAAGCGAAAAGTCTGTTTTTTTTATTTCGGCTGTGGCATAAACTGAGGCAAAAATCGAAAAAAAAGGAATTGCTAAAACTAACGGTAAAACTTTTTTCATTTTATTTTTGATTAAAAGGATCAACTCCAAAAATGCTTGCCAGCTGTTTGCGTGTTGCTTCCATGTCTTTTTGATAAGGCGCGGTAAAAGTCATGCGTTCGCCGGTTTTTGGGTGTTCGAGCGAAAGACTGTAGGCGTGAAGAGCCAGTCTGCTTAAAAGCGGACGTTCTGTTTCTGTGTCTCCGTTCCAGCGTTTTTTTATGTCGCTCAGGCGGACAGGTTTTTGGTTTCCAGAATAAAGAGGATCGCAGACGATAGAAAGTCCGATCGACTGCAAGTGAACGCGAATCTGGTGAGTTCTGCCGGTTTTTGGGCGGGCTTCAAGCCAGCTGTACGGTCCGCATATGCCGATTAGTTTAAAATCTGTGATGCTTGTTTTTCCAAAGCGCGAATTTATCGTTGTGCGGTGGCGCAAATCTCCATCTGGCAAAAGTTTTGAGTCTACGGTTTTTGTCTGCCAGAGCGGCCGCCCGTTTACAAGACAGTGATAGATTTTTTCGACAGTCCGGTTTTCAAACTGCATAGAAAGCGCGCGGTGTGAATCTGCATTTTTTGCGTAAATTACACAGCCGGAAGTGTCTTTGTCGATTCTGTGGACAGCATAAAGCCTGCCGAATTCTTTTTCAGCTTCGGAGTCTAAACGTGGAGCGTCTGGATCGTAGCGGTCTTGCGCAACTAAAAGTCCGGAACGTTTATTCAATACAATAATGTCGTCGTCGTTATAAATGACAGTGTAATTTGGCGTAATTTTCATAGAAAAATTGTAGCACAAAAAAAGAGTTGATAGAAGTTGAATTTGGACGGCACCGCATGGTCAAACCGGTGTTTCAGTGTTGTCATTCTAAAAAACGGGGTTTTTTAGAACGCCTTCGGCGCACTTGCACCCCGGCGTAGGTTTTGCCTAAAAAAAGCAAATTGACAAAAATGGAAAAAGTGTCATAATGGTAATAATTAGTATTTTGGCTCTCTATAATTTGAGGTGCCGATTTTTAGGGGAAAAAAATGGCTATTATTAAACCGATGATTCGTTCGAACATTTGTATCAATTCGCACCCGCTTGGATGTGCACAGGATACTAGAAATCAGATTGCCTATGCTGTTGCTCAGAAAGCAAAACGCGGAACAAAAACAGCCGCTGAAGGCGGTTATGCTCCAAAGAACGTTCTTGTTCTTGGTTGCTCCACAGGATATGGACTTGCGAGCCGTATTTCGGCGGCTTTTGAATATGGCGCAGACACAATCGGTGTTTCGTTTGAAAAAGAAGCTACAGAAACAAAAGCCGGAACTCCTGGTTTTTACAACAATATGACTTTTGACAAGGAAGCACAAAAGGCTGGCCTTAAATCAAAAACTTTCAATATGGACGCTTTTTCTGACGAATGTCGTCAGGCGGTAATTGACGAAGCAAAAAAACAGGGAATTAAATTCGACCTTATTATTTATTCTCTCGCTTCTCCAGTTCGCACAGATCCGGATACAAAGGTTATGTACCGCTCTGTAATCAAACCTATCGGTTCAACATTTACAGGTCCTGCGCTTGATATGATGACTGGAAAAATTGCTATTCAGGAAGTAAAGCCTGCCGAAGGCGATGACATTCCAAATACTGTAAAAGTAATGGGCGGCGAAGACTGGGAACGCTGGATTAAACAGTTAAAAGAAGCGGATGTTCTTGCTGACGGTGTACGCACACTTGCTTATTCTTACATTGGACCAAAATACAGCCATCCGATTTACCGCGACGGCACAATTGGCGAAGCAAAAAAAGACTTGGAAGCCCGCGCCCACAATATCGACAGCTCCCTCAAAGAATTGAACGGTGCCGCTTATGTTTCAGTAAACAAAGGCCTTGTAACCCGCTCTTCGGCAGTAATTCCAATTATCGCGCAGTATCTTGGAGTTTTGTTCAAGATTATGAAGGCAAAAGGAACACACGAAGGCTGTATCGAACAGATGGAACGTCTTTTTGCTGAGCGTCTTTACACAGCGGACAAGAAAGTTCCTGTAGATTCAGAAAACAGAATCCGCATAGATGACTGGGAACTTGATTCTGCAGTTCAGGCAGAAGTAGACAAGGCAATGCCAAATGTTACAGAAGAAACAGTAAACGAATACTGCGACATGGAAGGGCTCCGCCACGACTTCTTGATGATTAACGGTTTTGAAGTTCCAGGCGTTGACTATACCAAAGAAATCGCAAAAATGAACGAAATAGACTAGTCAAAAATTAAACAAAAGCTTTTTAATGATTAAAGACCTGCTTTTTTTAGGCGGGTCTTTTTTATTTTAGGAGCGCACCGCAATCACAAACCGGCTCTTCACGGTTCCGCTTACGCTCCATTCATGAACGCTTTGCGCCGTTCCGATCCGGGCTAAGTTTTTCCGCAATTACAGCATTTTTCTCTTCCTGTTCTAATAGGAAGATGAGTTTTGTTCTAAGCGGAAAGGACTTCCTGTTAGAGCAGGAATGAAATTCCGGCTAGAAGAGGAAGAAACATTGTCATAATCTAAGGCTGGCAGACACTTTCAATAGATTATCGGGCCAGCCCGATAATGACAGGGGGCGTCGCCGCATTAACGAGATTGTCTGAATTTAAGAAAAAGCTACCCCGGATGCGCAGGACGGCAGTCGACCGCAGGCTTTAGCCGAGGACGATGAGCGTGAGCGAATCCGTAGCAGCCGGATAAGACGATAAAATGTGGTTCTAAAAAAAATCTTTGGTTGTCCAAAATGACATTTTGTGCTAAAATGTCAAGATAATGAACACTTTAGTTGCTTTGTGCGCAATTGGCGCGGAAAAAATTCTTGGAAACGAAATTAAGCTCTTGGGTTACAGGCTTGCTGGAAATGCTCCTGGACGCGTTTTTTTTGAAGGCGATGATGACGCTCTTTTTAGGGCGAACCTTTGCCTGCGGACTGCCGACCGCGTTTATCTTTTAATGGCTCGCTACAAGGCTGAAGATTTTGATCAGCTTTTTGAAGGAGTTTATTCTGTAAACTGGCAGGATTTTTTTAAGAAAGATACAAAAGTTACGGTTGATAAAGTTCGTTCGTATAAATCAAGACTGAATTCTGAACATTCTGTGCAGGGAATGGTTCAAAAAGCGATTTATAAAAAACTCGGCGACAGATGGAATATGTCTTCTTTGCCGGAAACTGGCGAAAAAAGCGATGTCCGCGTTTATCTGGATAATGACGAAGCGTTGATTTTGCTGGATTTGAGCGGATTGCCTTTGCACAAGCGCGGCTATCGTACTGACGGCGGAATGGCTCCTTTGCGCGAAACTACTGCTGCCGTTCTTTTACAGATGAGCATGTGGAAGAGAAAAATTCCTTTCCACGATCCATTCTGCGGTTCGGGAACTTTGCCAATCGAAGCGACACTTTTTGCTTTTAACGTTGCGCCGGGTTTTGGCCGGAGATTTGCTTTGGAAAATCTTCCTATTTTTAACCGCGAACGTGCAATCGAAATAAAAAATGCTGAAGCGGCAAAAATCCGCACCGACGTTGAAGTTCGCATTACAGGAACGGACATTGACCCTTCTGCCGTTGAGCGGGCCCGTTTAAATGCTGAGCATGCCTGCGTAACTGCCGGCCGTGCGCTCAAGGCGATTGGTGTTGATGCCCATTTGTGGCGTCCTGATTTTCAGGTGAGCGATTTTAAGGACATTGAAGCTCCTTACGAAAACGGAATGATAATCTGCAATCCGCCGTATGGCGAGCGTCTTGGCGATGAGCGTCAGGCCGCGGAACTTTATTCAAGCATGAAAAGTCTTTTTGAAGATTTTAAAGGCTGGCAGATTGGCGTAATAACTGCGCACAAAGAGTTTCAGGAAAATGTTGGCCGCTATGCTACGACCTTAAAAAGCATAAAATCTGGAAACTTGGACACGATTTTCTATCTTTATAACGGAACAGAAAAAGAAAAAAAACGTGGTGTTCGTCCGGCGGATTTTAATTCAAACAGAAAAAAATCCGGAGAATGGAAAAAAGACAGTCCAAAAAAACAGAATGAAAAGCCTTTTGCTCCACGCGAACGCAAAAATGAAAATTCAGGCAAGGAATATTTTTAATGGCTATTGTTGTTGAACACGAAAAAAGAAAAAGGGAAATTCTCGAAAAAGCGATGGAACTTTTTTGCCGTGATGGGTATGAAGACGTTACTTTTCAAAAAATTGCGGATGCCTGCGGAATTACGCGCACAACGCTCTACATTTATTTTGGAAGCAAACACGAAATTTTCAATTTCAGCATAAAGCAGTTGTCTTCGGATCTGGAAGTAAAATTTTTAAAAATCATAAAAGACCATTCTATAACGGCGGAAGACTGTCTTCGAAAAATTACTTCGGATGCAATCGACGCCTGTGTCGAAAAAAAGACTCTGTTTGAAATCTTAGTTCCATATCTTACAGGGCTTTATAAAACCGGCGATAATGTTTATGAAAGGGTTCGCCGCCGTACAATCCGCATAAATCACCTTTTGAGCATGATGATTGTGCGCGGTCAAAAAAATGGCGAATTTAGAAAATTTAGCGTAAAAACTGCAAATGATTTAATTTTCGGCTTGATTATCGAATCAGTTTTTAAAATGGCGGTTCTTCACAATGCGGAAGTTGACAATATAAAGGCAAGTTTGAATCTTGCAATCGACGGACTTTTGGCAGACCGCCCGGAAAGCTAAAAATGACAGAAAATTCTCAAAAAAAAGAACCGTTTTATCTAAACGGACTGTATTTCGGATGCCAGCGATGCTCATTTTGCTGCGGACATTCTCCGGGATTTGTTTATCTTTCGGAGCGCGATTTAAAGGCCTTGTGTAGCTTTAAAAAACTGTCTGTAAAGGATTTTGTCGAACAGTATTGCCGATGGGCAGATTATTACTACGGAACTCAGGTTCTTGCCCTTAAAGAACAAAAAAATTACGACTGCATTTTGTGGAATAGCGGCTGTTCTTGCTACGAGGCGCGGCCTGTTCAGTGTTCGACCTGGCCGTTTTGGAGCTGGATGATTGAATCAAAAGAAAGTTGGGAAGACTGCGCTAAAGAATGTCCAGGAATGAATAAGGGACGGCTCTGGACTTTTGACGAAATTGAAGAAAACCGGCTTGCCTACGAAAAAAATGTTCCGATTCACAAAGAAGAAGTTTTAAAAATTATTGAAGAAGAATCTCAGCTGTAAGTTTTTATAATTTCATCTGCAACGGCAATCCGCTTCATGCTGCGGTCCATTGCCTGTTTTTCGAGAAAACGGTGGGCTTCCTGCTCTGACATTTCTTTGTTCTGCATTAAAAGCATTTTTGCGCGGTTTACAATGCGGATTTCTTCCATTTTCTCTTTGAGTTTGATTGTCTGGCTCGAAAGAACTTGAACCTTGTACTGAACGGCAATTGCAATTTTTATCATATTGTAAAAATAGAACTGGTCAAAAGGCGAAGTTATCGTAAGAATTCCGTAAGGCTCAACTCTGTAGCTCAGCTGGTCAAAAAATTGTGTCGGCGCAAGAAGCAGGATTGTGCTTGTGCAGGAAGAAATATCAACCGCAAAGTCGGTTCCTTCACCGTCAGAAAAATCGACAATTACAATGTTAAAAACCCGTTCGTTGCAAAGCCGGCGGGCTTCGTTAAAATCTTCTGCCAAAATTACATCGAACATTGGCGGAACAAGCATTGCGCTTATTAGAGTCGAAGTTTTTATGTCTTTTGTCACAACCAGAACGCTATGTATATCTGATGCCATAAGCTTAGAATTTTATGATTTGTTTAATAAATTCACTTTCTTCTGCAAGTTTTCGGGCTTCAGCCAAACTGAGAGGAATTGTCTTGTAATTTTTTGTCCGTTCTTCGTAGTCCTTTTTGTCTTCTGCATAAGACTGAAAAAGGTTTTCTTGAACAGCAGGCTCTGGAACGAGATTTTTTTTGATTCCGTCGAGAGCTGCGTAAATCAAAAGTGTAAATGCAAGGTAAATATTACATTCGCTGTCAGAAGACCGGATCTGGATTTTTCCGTTTGGATGCTTTGAAGGAACGCGGATTGCACAGGAACGGTTTTGAGTTCCCCAGCAGATAAATTTTGGCGCTTTTGACTGTCCGATTCTTGAATAAGACTCTTCGGAAGGATTTAAGAAATATGTAATTTCTGACAAGTGCGCAAGGATTCCTGCCATAATAGCAGGCATTTTTTCTTCTTTATTTGCCGAAATATTGATGTGCATGCCGTTTCCCGGATAAACAGAAAGCGGTTTTGGCGAAAAATCAGCGTAAAGACCGTTTGAAGCGGCCTTTGTGCGGACAATCCACTTAAAAGTCGAAGCATTGTCGGCAGCCGTTTCTGCATCGGAAGCGCGGAAATCAATTTCGTTTTGGCCAGGACCTTCTTCGTGATGGCTGAATTCTGGAGTAATTCCCATTTGCTCGAGGGTAAAATCGATTTCGCGCCGGATATTTTCGCCCTTGTCTTCTGGAGCAATATCCATGTATCCAGCGTTATCGAAAGGAATTTTTGTATTGCGGCCGTTTTCGTCGAGCTTAAAAAGGTAGAATTCAAATTCAGTGCCAAATTTAAATTCAATGCCAAATTCGTCCTTCGCCTTTTTGACAGCCTGTTTTAAAATATGGCGGCAGTCTTTTTCGTAAGGAGTTCCGTCAGGATATTTAATGTCGCAGAACATGCGGACAACTTTTCCAGTTGAAGGCCGCCACGGAATTACAGAAAGAGTAGCAGGGTCAGGATGCAAGAACAAATCCGAAGAATGGGCTTCCTGAAAACCAGGAATTGCCGAAGCGTCAAAAGAAATTCCTTCCTTAAAAGCGCGAGGCAGTTCGCCGGCCATAATCGAAACATTGCGCTGTTTTCCAGAAAGATCAAAATATGCAAGACGAATAAATTTTACATCTTCCTCATTCACGTAGTCGATAACTTCAGATTCCATATACATATCGAAAACTCCATCGTCAGATAAAAATACAGCCAAAAAAATTATAAAGGAATCAATCTGTTTGTTCAATTTTAAAATTTTACAAACAAAAAAAATTGTTTAAAATGCACAAAAAAAATAGCAGAAAAAGGGCGGCTTTTTACTTCGCTTTGCTGCGTAAAAAACGGGCTATCCACAGTTCCGCTTTCGCTTCATTCCAAAGCGTTGCTTTGGAACGCTTCGCGCTGTTCCTATCCCTGCCGCACAAAAAAAAATTCTAAAAAATCAGATTACATCTTTATTTAATTCCTAATTTTCTGTTAGAATAAACCTATCGGGGCTGTAGCTCACCTGGCTAGAGCGTTGCAATGGCATTGCAAAGGTAGTCGGTTCAAGTCCGATCAGCTCCAAAAAAACGAAAAATTGTTTTTCGTCAGAAAAATTTAAAAAGTAAAAAAATGCCGAACCGACTACCAAAATGAGCGCTGGCTGCGTGAGAGGTATATTTAAAAATGAAAATTGAAACAAAATGTCTGCATTCAGGTTATGAACCAAAAAACGGCGAGCCTAGAATGATTCCAATTATTCAGAGCACGACTTTTAAATATGATTCAAGCGAAGAAATGGGCAAGCTTTTTGATTTAAAGGCAAACGGTTATTTCTATTCACGCTTACAGAATCCAACTTGCGACATGGTTGCTGCAAAAATTGCCTCTCTCGAAGGCGGAACTGCCGCAATGCTTACAGGGTCTGGACAGGCTGCAAATTTTCTTTCGGTTTTTAACCTTGCAAACGCTGGCGACCACGTAATCGCTTCTTCTGCAATTTACGGCGGAAGTTTTAATCTTTTCAATGTGACAATGCGAAAAATGGGCATCGAGTTTACTTTTGTAAATCCAGACTGTTCAGACGAAGAACTCGAAGCTGCATATAGGCCAAATACAAAAGCTGTTTTTGGAGAAACAATTGCAAATCCAGCGCTGATTGTTTTTGACATTGAGCGTTTTGCAGAATCTGCTCATAAACATGGAGTCCCGCTGATTGTTGACAATACTTTTGCAACTCCTATAAATTGCCGTCCTTTTGAATTTGGAGCGGACATTGTAACTCATTCAACTACAAAATATATGGACGGACATGATGCTACACTTGGCGGTGTGATAGTCGATCACGGCCAATTTGACTGGATGGCGCATGCAGATAAATTCCCAGGATTGTGCACTCCAGATGAAAGCTATCATGGAATTACTTATGCTGAAAGATTTGGAAACGCCGGAGCTTTTATTACAAAGGCAACAGCCCAGTTGATGCGCGATTTTGGAATGGTTCAGGCGCCGGTAAATGCTTATATGCTTAATCTTGGACTTGAGTCGTTGCCAGTTCGAATCGAGAGGCACTGCTCAAATGCCCAAAAAGTTGCCGAATTCTTGGAAAAGAATGAAAAAGTTGCATGGGTAAATTACCCAGGGCTTCCAGGAAATAAATATTATGAACGCGCAAAAAAATATATGCCAAAAGGAACTTGCGGAGTAATCAGCTTTGGAGTAAAAGGCGGCCGTAAAAATGCAGAAAAATTTATGGCAGGATTAAAACTCGGAATGATTGCAACCCATGTTGCCGACGCAAGAACTTGTTGTTTGCATCCTGCAAGTTCAACTCACAGACAGATGAGCGAAGAAGAATTGAATGCTGCCGGAGTTCCATCTGATTTGGTAAGGCTTTCTGTCGGTCTTGAAAATGCAGACGATTTAATTGCGGATATTTCGGAAGCATTAAAATCTGTATAAAAAACAGGTTCAAACCCTTTGTTTCAGCGTTTTGAAAATTTAGTTTTTACGTTGAAATATCGGAATAAAAATATTATTCTGCTTATATGAACATTTTTGCACTTTTTGCCTTGAGTTTTCTCCCCTTGGTTGCGGTCTTTTTTCTGTTTGTGATTTTAGTTCCGGGGCAAAAAAAAGTTCGGTTTGAAATTTTAGCCTGTATTCTTGGGCTTCTTGCTATTGTTCCGACATCATTTGTTCAGCATTTTATTTTGAATTTGCCGATTTTTACAGCGAGCACAGTTGTAAACCTTCTTGTTACGGCGATAGTTTTTAATGGCCTTATAGAAGAGTCTGTAAAAATGTTTTTTTTGTCGTTTTTGCCTTTTAAAAAACTGAATCTTTCATTTTATTTTTGCTGTGCTCTTCTTGCAGGAATGGCTTTGGGCAGCTTTGAATCCATAATTTACGTTATAAAAAAAATCAGCGGTGCCGCCGAGCCTCTTGGAACTCAGACTGTGCTGAATTTGTTAATTGCAAGGGCTTTTACAAGCGTGCTAATTCATACATTTTGCGCAGGATTGAGCGGGCTTTATCTGTGGATGTTCAAGAAAAAACAGACACATGTACTGCCTTTTGTCTGGGCCGTACTTTTGCACGGTGTTTACAATTTTTTTGCTGGCTTTTCAAACAATTTTTATTGGTTTGCCGTCATAGCAATTCTTTTTGCAATATTAGAATGTAGAATTTGGTACAAATACAACAATTTAAGCGATACAGGGGTTGACATAAAACACCATTGAATATAAACTATCTGAACACGACGCGGGGTAGAGCAGTTGGCAGCTCGTCGGGCTCATAACCCGGAGGCCGCAGGTTCGAGTCCTGCCCCCGCTATAACAGACCACTCAGAAATGAGTGGTTTTTTGTTTTTAAAATAGAGTTATATGAAAGCAAATAGATAGATAAAAATAATGTTGTTCTTGTATCTTGTTTTGTCAACCTCTTAAAAATTAAGGGTTATAGCTACTTTTTTTTTGCAGGCATGCGCTTTTTGTCTTACGTGAATTTTTTTCTTTAATTTTATATAATTTGACAATGAATAAAGGAAATTCTTTTAACAATTTTTTTTTAGTTGTGTTTTCTTTGTTTTTGTTTTCTTGCAGCGATAGTTTATTGGATTCTCCTAAAAGCGAGGGGGGGGGTAACGATTCGGCAAATGTTGCGGATTCTATCGATTCGCCAGCTAATTTGACGGCCACGAACGGCGGTTTTAAGGCTATTGATTTAGGATGGAAGGCTGTAAGGGGCGCTAAAAGTTATCTGATTTTTGCTTCGGATTCGCCTTTTGATGAATATGAGCAGATTTGGGAAACTAGCGAAACTTCTTATTCGGTTTCTGTTCCAGCGGGAAAATCTCAATTCTATAAAGTTAAAGCTAAAAATTATAAAAATGTTCTTTCTTCTTTTAGCAATGTGGTTTCTGGTTCAAGTTTGGCAAGCCCTGTTATAACCGCGATTGAACAGAATGATGAAGGAAATTCTGCGACTGTAAACTGGTGGATGGAAAATTGCACTAATTCAACTTACGCAAATTTGATTCGCTATACGGTAAAAGTTTATTCAGCTGACGGCTCAACTGTCTTAAAGGAAGTTTCTGTGGCTGGAAACGAAACTCAGGTAACAATAGAAGGTTTAGAGCCAAAGACAAAATATTTTTTTTCGGTAGAAGCCTATATCATTTCTGCGCAGACAAATGTTGAATCCAGCGGCATGGTTGATTCAGAAACTGCAAGAAAACTGATTCCCGAAGCGCCTGCTAATCTCGAAATCGGGCAGGGAGTTTCTGCTGAAAAAATTTGCCTTAGCTGGAATTGTCCTCAATATGTTGATGTTAGTGCAGGAAACGGAATTTTTGAACAAAAACCGGTTTATTTTAAAATTTACAGAAAAAAGACAGATTCAACAGAGGATTATGTCGAAATTGCTCATTATATTGGCTCTGTTTTGCAAGGAGACAGTTCAAAAAATATCTTTAATTTTAACTGTCTTACACAAACTTGCAGCGACGAAAGGCTTAGAGTTGAAAAATCAACCGAAGAAGGAGCTGTTGCTTATGGAGATTACAAATATGTCGGCAAATCTAAAATTTTTTGGACAGACAAGACTGAACTTGAGCGCGGAGTTCAATATTCATATAAAGTTCAGGCTTTTGTTGACGATGTAAAAAAATCAATTAGTTCTGACAAATGTGCAGCAGAAGAAAATGGCTGGCTTATTTCGGTTCCGGTGCTGAGCGTAAAGGACAGCTACGAAATTGACGATTCCGGCTCAAAATACTCAAAAATAGTTTTTGGCTTTAACGGCGAATTTGAAACTTTCGGAAAAGACTATTCGTATATTTTGGTAGAAACAAAAACTGACTTTTCGGGCGAAAATTCTGTAGAAACGCAGTTTGAATTTGAAAATTTTGAAGAACTTCTTAAAATTGAGCGTAGTTTCGAAAATCCGAAGGAGCAAAGCGGATATTACAGCTACAAAATTTTTATTGCTCCAACAAAAAATAAAAATCCGGAAAGCGCATATACCTGGGCGAATGTTCCAGGAAAATTTGTTGTGACAGATGATTCAATGCTGGTTCCAAAAATTACAACTTTTGAAGTGGCGGACGGTTTTTCTGACAGATTTGAAATTCAGTTCAATTATATAGAAGAATATGAATATTATCTTTGCTGGATTCCTGTTGTGGATGGAGTTGAGCAGGAACAGCAGTATCTTTTGCTTCAAAAAGACGGTCTTAGCATAAGCGATGCAGAAAATGGCGAAAAAATTGCAAAATTTACTCACGAAGCGCCTGCCGGCGAAAAAAGAACCTATATTCTCGAAGTAGAAAATAACAAAATAACTGCGAACAGAGTCTGTCAAAATGTTTCTGAAACTCTCGGTAAAGCAAAACTTTCTAATAAAGAAAAATTCTATGAGAAAATTCAGGTAGAATGGCAAAAAGTTCAAAAAGCCGATGAATATTTTGTAGAAGCGTTTTTTACCGAAAATCCGGAGAATAAAATTTCTGTCATGGAAGATTCAATTTTGAGCGAAGACGGAAAAACTTTTATTTGTACGATAAACGAACCTTCTGGCTGGAATGATGCGGAAATTTCCGGGCAATCTGTCACCGTAAAAGTCATTTCAAAAAACACTGGAACAGGAAATTCAACTGAAAGCACGATTGAAACTTCGACGATGGGACCTGCTCTTGTTAAATTGAATGCCGGAAAAGCGGACAGAGATTCAATGAGCGTAAGTTGGAAAAAAATTGACGGTGCTAAAGGTTATGTCGTAGGACGAGGAAAATGTTCAGACGGCTTGAGCGGACTTGTGGAAGCTGCGGATTCGTACTTTGTAAGTGCCGACGGAACAACTGTAAACATTGAAGGTTCTTTGGTTGAAAAAGAGCGTGTTGAAGTAACTTTTGAAAACGGAATTTTTACTTTGACGGACAAATACGTTGATACGGCCGAAAACGAAACTAATCAGATTGCCTACAAAAAAAATCAGTCAGAAATTGTCTGGGGATTGGAATACAAATATTCGGTAATTCCTGTTTTGGAGGAAGAAGATTTTGTTTTTGAGGCTGAAAATTCAAAAATTAGGCTTACAAAACAGTCAAAAGTTTTATACGAAAATCTTGATTTTGTAAGCAACGGAACAACTGGTTATGGACTTGATTTAAAAGCTGACAAGGCCACAGACAGCGAAAAAATCGAAGTTACATGGAAACAGCCTTTTGGCTGCAAGTCAAAAACGCCATCGCTTTATATTCGCGAAAGCAAAAATTCTGACGGTTCCTGGAAATACTATGATAAAGAAAACCTTGAAAGATCTGACAAAGACCTTTATCAAACTCAGATTGTTCCGGAAAATTCTTTAGAAGCATACGATTTTCTTGTTGTTTACGAAAGCGCAAATTCAGAAATTTCGGCAATCCCAGATTCTTTTGAAAAAAAGCTAAAAGAAACAATGGCGGAAGAAAGTCCTTTGGAGCAGCAGAATAAAGGATATACTCTTTCGTTAGATAAAATTTATGCGTATATTTCGGATTCGGGCTATGCCGAACAAATTAAATGGAAGACTTACGATTTTGACAAGCGAAAACTTGGGCCTGATTATTACGAGCTTCAAATTTTTAATTCGGACAAAGCCTGCGGCTGGACTACAATCGGAAAAATTGATGTTGATGTAGCCAACAAAGATTTTGGAAACAAAATTGATATTTCCGCATACGAAGATTCTGCTAAAGTCAAACGTGTTAACTCAGGAACGGCTTTAGTCGAAATTGAACCGGTTTTTGACTTGCAAGACGGACAAAATGTTGGCTCTGGCGGAACTAATACTTCTGGAATGTTAAAAGTTTTGCGAAATTTTAAGCATTATTACCGGCTTGTCGCATATAGAAAAATTAGCGAAGAAAAGACCGTAACTGCAGCTGTCGGAAGCGATTTTTCAGTTTATGGATACAGAAATATTACGGACGAAGAATTTGCAAAGAGCGTTTCCCTTGTTCTTGCGGATGCAATATTTCAGTGTGGAATTAGCTCTGGTGGAGAAAATTCTATTTCTGGAAATCTTGGAAAATTTACAATCGGTCATACCAGTGCAACTAAAACTGTATATTGGGGAACAGACGGAGCAGATTATCAGCACGTTTTTCAAGGCGGAAGCCCTTCTTCTGCAAATCCATTTGCAAGCTGTTTTATATTGAATTTTAAGGAAGTTGAACAAAGGTCAGCAGTTGACGGAAAAACACTTTATCATCTTCCGGAAACGGAAATTACTGTAACAACGGAAAAATTTGACGGCGACAAGACGTACCCAGATTCTTATTCTGGCAAATTTTCTATTTCTGTCGGAGATGCAGGTTATAAAGGTTGGACACCAGTAAGTGACGGAGTAAAAACTTCATGGATTTTAACAATCAAAAAAGATGGCAAAGTCGTAAAAAGCATTGCCGAAGAAAATAAAGAAAAATTTCTTGAATGGTTCCCTTACGATATTGGAACAAGCCACGGCTCAGAAGAAAAGACATTCAACAGCGCAATTCCGGTTTATCAAAGTCCGTGGTGGGAGAGTTAATGAAACGAAAATTCTCTATTCTAAAAAATCTAAAAAAAGTCTCGCTGGTTTTTGGTATTTTAACTGTTTTTTGTTTTTTTTCGTGTTCGGCATGGTTTCAGGACAAGGTTTCTATGCAGACGGACGGAAAATTTGTCAATCTTGGCGAACTTTTTAAAACCGAAACAAAAATCGAAAGCCTTGATTCTCCTGCGCAAGTTTTTGCAAGTCAAGGATTGTATTCGGATTCAATTAAACTTTCCTGGACAGAAGTCGAAAACGCTACGAGTTACAGAATTGAGCGCGCGGTTGTAAAAACTGCCGATCCGAGCGGAAAGTGGAATATTCCTGATGAATCCGAATTCAATTCTCTTGAAATTTACAGTGTAAATAATTCTTATACTGATGTGATTTTAAAAGAGCAGATTGAAGAAGAGGAATATTTTTATCACTATTTTTATAAAATTTATGCAGAAAATAAGGAAAAAGGTCTTATAAGCGAAGGCACAGACAACGTTTTATCGCAGACCCGCGCAGAAGGCTGGCTTTTTGCTCCTCCATTAAATCTGAATGCTTCAAAAGGAAAATCAACCTCAAAAATCAAATTGAGCTGGGATTCGGTAAGCGGCGCTTCAAGATACAAAATTTACCGTGGCGAAAACGAAAACAACGTCAGTTTTATAAAAACCGTCTATGGAAATTTAACATCGTTTGATGATTCAATTTCTTCAAAAGACCAGGGAACTGAATTTTATTACAAAGTTACAGCGGTAAATTCTTTGGGAATTGAATCCTCTTTTAGTAAATCGAACATGGGATATTCTTTGGTAGAAGGTGCTCCGGCTGTTAGCGAAAAAGTTGAAGTTTCCGACGGTTTTGGAACAAGCCTTTCAGAATTGAAAATAAAATGGAAAGAAGTTGAAAAAACTTCGGAAACTGCGGTTATAAGATNNAAAAGATTCGGTTTATAAAAAAATCGGTTCAAATTTGACGGCGACTTCTTATACAGACAAAAGCGTTTCTTCAGGTTTGGTTTATTATTATTTTGTGCAGACAGTTTGTCTTGACGAAGGGCTGGAAATAAAAAGCGCCTTTACAGAAAATTCAAATGAAAATTTTGGATTTTTGCTCAGTGCTCCTGCAGAAGTTGAAGTTGATGACGGCTCTAGTTCTGAAAAAGTTATTCTCGTTTGGTCAAAGGCAATTGGCTCTCAGCACAAAAATTTTACTTACAAAATTTATGTGAGCAGCAGTCAGGAAGATTTGTATTCTGAACTTATGAGCGGAATAGAAGGAATTGAAAACAAAAATGGTTATCTTGAGTACGAAATTGACAAATATCCGTATTTTAAAATTTCGACCGAAAATTCCGAAGGGCTTGAAAGTTCGCAGAGTTTTGCCGCCTCTCCAATGCCGGCTGCGCCTCAAAATGTAACGGCTTCAAAGACAAGTTTTATGAATTCGGACTTAGTTCCAAATTCAAACAATATTTATCCTGTAAAAATAACTTGGGAAAAACCGTCTCAAGACGAGCCTGCCGGTTATTACGTTTATCGTTCGGCAAAAACTGGCAGCGGTTTTAGAAAGTTGAATGAAAATCCCGTAACAGAGACAGAATTTATTGACGACAGCAGCGAAAGTCTTACAAAGGTTGGAGTTCCGTATTTTTATAAGGTTGTTTCGATAAATTCGCTTGGACAGGGAAAAAAGGGCAATAATCCACAGACTGAATATGACGATGCGGTTTTAGCGGGAGGGGACGCATTCAAAAATATAAAATGCCTTGGTTATGGAGCATTGACGCGCGATCAATGGTTTAGAGAATACAACAAAACCTGTATGAGCAGCCAGAAAAAACTTACTTTAATGCACAAACCAAACGATACGGACAAACTCGGAAGCGAAAGCGTAGAAGGAACAATTTCTGGAACTCTCAAATATACAGCAAAAATTGCGGGGCTTGGCGCGGAAATAAAAATGCCTTACACAAATTACGCAGATTTCTGGATAAACGACAATGAACAGCTTGGAGTTTATTTCTGTTTTGAAAGCGGAAGTACGGATACAACTTCGAATATGAGCGGAAACGGAAAAATGTCCGGAACAGTAAAATGCAGCGGAATGTATCCTGGCGAAGCTTATTACGGAAATTTGGAAATTAAGAGCGGTGCTGCTGGCGGCGGAACTTACGGAGTTAAAACCTTTGATTTGGAAGGAAACGAAATTCTTCCATCGGGAACAGTCGACTGGTTGGTAGGCGAGGAAGGAAGATAAAACTTTGAGAACAGATATTTTTTTTACGGTGAATGTTAATATGCTAAACACAGGAATGAAAAATATAAAAAAAACACTTGAATGTCTTATTTTTGCAGAATTGGTTTTTCTTTTTGCAAGTTGTTATGTGCCATCTCCGTTATACGGAACCTGGGCGGACAACAACGGAAACAAAATTTCTTTTGTTTCTGACGGAACCTTTGTTGCTACGATAATTGATTCAAATACAGAAGAAAAAACTGTAACTCAGGGCGATTATACGGTAGTTGACAACGTAATTTGCTTTTCGACGACAGACGGAGTTTCGATAAATACAGAATGGGATATTCGCGGTTCAATGCTGTACATAACTTGGACAAAAGGCGGAGTTACAAACGTAATGACACTTTACCATATATCAAAATAAGGCGGACAAAATGAAAAAATTCGCGTTTGCCTTTATATTGATTTTTAGTGCGTGCAGTTTATTTTCTCAAACAAGTGCGGAAAACGAAATAACTGAAAGCGAAACGAATGAAAATTCTTTAGCCGAAGAAAGCAAAAAAGAAAAAGTTGAAAAAACTCTTTTAGATGAAGAATTTTATTTTTCGTTTGACAATGGATTTGCACTTTTAAACGTACACAGAATTCAAAAAGAAAGCAAAAATAGCAATTTTGTCTGGCAAGATTCCTTGGCAGGATTATATTTTACGGCAAAAACAAAAAATTTATCATTATGCAATTTAAAGTTCAGAATGGAAGGGCTTTATCCGTTTTTGCATCAGTTTAATGGAATGAAGCAATTTGCCAAGCAGACGATTTTGTATGGATTTGATTTCTTTTTAGGACCGTATGAAGAATGGAGACCGTTTAAATATTTAACATTCAATTTTGCGCCTGGACTACATTATATGTACCAGTTGAGCGATGAATATCACTTAAATTATTTAGGAATTGCCTTGAACGCAGGAGTAGAATTTCCAGTTTTTGAGCGCTGGACATTTTTGCTTGACGGAACATTCAGCTGGGATAACGCAAATTTGGGCACAAACAAAGATATTCAGCCCTTCGACTATAGCTGGCAATGGCAGACAACCCTTGGCATAAGATATTCAAGAAAGCATTTGAACGGCTTGAATAGATAGGGCAATATTTTTATTGCCAAATTTTGCCGCGGATTTTTTTGATTTCGGAACGGATTTTTTTGAGCTTTAATTTGCGCTCTTTGCTGGCTTTTGTAGGCTTAGTTTTTATTCGTTTCTTTTGAATTGCAAGAGCTTGAATTATCCGGTTTTCTATTCGGCTCAGTGCAATTTGCCGGTTTCGTTCCTGATAGCGTTCTTCATCAACATCTAGAAAAAGACAAAAATCTTTATTGATTATGGAAGAGAGTTTGCTTTTAAGGCGATTTTGTTCGCTTTCGTTTATTCCTTCGAGCAATTTCAATGGCAAAACTAGATGAACTTTAGTATTCACCTTATTAACATTTTGCCCGCCTTTTCCACCGCTACGAGAAAATGAAAATTGAGAATTATTTATTATAGAATTGTGAAGATCAGCCCTGTTCATTTTTATAACTACTTTAAAACATTATAAAGAAAGTCTAAGAAATTGCAATTTGGCAATATTTGCGCATTGTTGGAAAAAGAATATGATCGTGGTTAAGGCATAAAAAAACAACGCACATAGGAATGGAATCAACCCTGTATGCGTTGATATAACAAACTTTTATAAGAACTAGATTTTCTTGTTCTTGAAGTAGTCTAGCTGCCGTTTTCCGGAGCCTGCAAATTTTTTCGCGTTGGAAGCGACGACGAGTAAAGCGGAGGCTGCGAGTGCGTGGTCTTTTGCGTCCTCGGCTCTGTCGTAAACTCCGTATTTGTGGCGTGTTTTTATGTTGAGCTCACAAAGGATAGCCATAGCGATAAGGCAGACAGGCGAAATAATGAATATGGTAACAAGAAAAAGAATAAGGGCGTCTTCAAAATTGAAAGGGGCGATTATGAAAGACAGCAGTATGAAGAAAGATGCAACCAGCAACGGAACTGCGGCGTTTAATGTCTTGTTATAAATCAGCCCGGTTACTCTCAGCTCCTCTAGTTCCTCCTCTGTTTCGGCGTTCTCCAGAAGGTGCTTTATCTTTTTCCTCATTTTTGACTTATATGTTCTTACGGCATATATGCCGTAAAGGAAAAATGCGACGACAACAACGTAAGCTAAAATTATAAGATTGCTAAGGGTGAAAAGGCTTACAAGCCAATAAAGAAACCTCTCAAGAAAATTCATACCAAGTACCTCTTGTATATTATTTTTTTATAAACTCTCTCCGCGGAACATCAGACAGTTGTTTTTGTCCGAAATTCTTGTTTGATATTATTGTTCACTCTCTGAACAAAATATAGCCTCATTCTCCTTCTTGCTTTTATAAATCAGCCTGCTTTTGGCAAGTCAAGCGATTGTCCGGTCAGCTTTTTGTATACTCCGGGCTTGTCCTGCTCCGCGACAAGGTAGCCGTAGAAAAAATCTTTGGCTATTGCCGGAGGCAGATGGCAAGCCTCGCTGATACGCTTTATTCTTTGAAGCAAATCTTGATGCGTGCAATTTTCAAAAGAGTTCATCCAGCAACTCCTTTTCCCACCCGCATAAAGTTTCATCATCATTTAATGATAATGCCGTTTTTTTTCGATTAGTCCATTTTGTACGCCATAAATATATTCTCCTTGCAGCTATATTAAGCTGCTAAGCAGGACGTATATTGTCCCCGGTTAAATTGTGAATAAAAATTAAAGCAAAGAGAATTTTAGAAGCAGTATTTATGAAAGCTGAGATGGAGTTATTTGTTTTTTTTGTTGCGAGTCGTACTGCAAAAAGAGAGTGTTTGGTGTTGGAGAAAATTTTACTGTTTTATTATTTGCGCCAGAAGTTGGCAAAAACAGAGTCTGCAAGTGCCATAAGCGATGAGCAGCTGCTTAGAGCACTTGCAGACCATCTAGGGTTTGATATTGTCGCAAGATAAAGCCCTAAATGCTTTGAAAAAAAATTGCTACAGGGTGGATGCCTGTAGCAAAGTCTAAGGAGGCGTTTATGTCTAAAAAACATAAGCGAAAACCGCTAACCAGCAAGAGGCTGAAAGCCTTTTTGCTGGACTTACTGAGAGAAGCCATCATAGCCATTATTGTGCAGCTCTTAGTAACATTTTGTTACAAGCTATTTAAAATAACTTGTAAGGGCTAGTTTTTTAGCATATACTCCAAAAATAGTTTAAGGGTTATTTTATGGAAAAGCAAGAGGTTTTAAAATTTTTAATAGGTTTCATCATCATTTTCGCGGCAATTCATTTTGCAAGAAGAATGAAGTAATGTGCGTGTCTTTTTATTATTAGAATTGGTTTTAATCATAAAAATCAGGGCTATGTTTTTATCGTATTCAGGGCGGACTGTCTCTCTATCGCAAGTTTCTTTTGTAATGTGTCATGTTGTGGCATAAAGAAGCACAAGCCTGTTTTTTAGAGTACAGCAACGTTTTTTTTCTGAGCCTGCGTTTAAACTTTGCCTTTTGTCGAAGGAATTTCCCCGTTTCTTCTTGGGTCGATTGCTGTTGCCTGGCGTAAGGCTCTGGCTGCGGCTTTAAAAAGCCCTTCTATTTTGTGGTGATCGGAACGGCCTCGGATTGTATCTAAATGAATGTTGCATTTTGCGTTTGCCGCAAATCCTTGCCAAAAATCTTCAAAGCAATCTGTCTGGAAAAGGTAGTCGTTTCCGTCTTCGTCGCGGCTCAAAAGCGGAATTCCTGTCAGCTGGGCGTTACATACGCAGTATGGGCGTCCTCCAAGGTCAACTGCCACTTGAGAAGTTGCATCTTTTCGTTCTTCTGTAGATGCGGATTCAATTAAATCAAAATCAACTCCGCATCTTAAAAGGCTTTCATCCATAGGGTAGATAAAATAGCCTGTCCGAAAAATTCCTGCGCAGTTTCCAAGCGCTTTCGCAAAAGCCATTCCTAGGGCAATTCCAGTGTCTTCTATCAAATGGTGCTGGTCTACGTCCAAGTCTCCGGAAATTTCTCCGGAAAGGTCAAAAAGTCCGTGTTTGCAGAAAGAATTGAGCATATGGTTAAAAAAGCCGATTGGATTTTTTACAGTATATTTTCCGCTTCCATCGAGATTAAGAATCAATTTTATTTGAGTTTCTTTAGTGTTTCGTTCAATTTCTGCTATTCTTTCCATAAAAAATGGTTCCTTAAGTGATTTTTGTAGGAGTAATTTTTTTTAATTACTGCATAACCTTTCTCAGTTCGTATTCGAGAATATCAGTTGCCCCAAGCTGATGCAATTTTGGGAGGAGAGTCGGAACTTCGCTCTTTTTTACGGCAATTTTTACTGCATAACCGTTGTCGCCAAAAAGTGGCGAAACTGTCGGGCTTTTCATTGCAGGAATTCCTTTAATAAGCGCATCAAAATTGTCTTTTGAAACGTTCATTTCGAGCATTACGCGGCTACGTGCTGCAAGAACTGCTTCAAAAAGCATTTTAAGCTCCATGATTTTTTGTTTTTTCTCAGGATCTTTTAACGCCTCTTTAGAAGCGTACATTCTTGTCGAAGATTCCATGATTGTGTCACAAATTTTAAGGTGATTTGCGCGCAAACTTGAACCTGTCGAAGTATTGTCTATCAAAATCTGAGCAAGAGCCTGTTCGTTGTCCTGAACAAATCCTTCTGAAGTTCCCCATGTGCGGAAAATTTTTCCATCAACGTTCTTGCCTTTTGCCCAAAAACGGCTCAAATTCTGGTATTCGGTTGCAATTGTAACCGGTTTTTTGAGAAGCGCGTCAAAATCTACGGTTTCTGGAACTGCAACGACAATGCGCACTGGATCAAAACCCAAGTCCATGATTTCTTCAACCTGATCTTGAACTCCGTTTTCAAAAACCCAGTCTTTTCCCGAAAAAGCAACATCGGCACGGTTGTCGGCAAGCAGCGCACTGGAAATTTGCGGTTTTACAACCTGAAAAGCCAGGTCGTCCTGATTTGTAATCGGATAATATGTGCGGTCTGGCAAATAAATTGAAATGCCGACATCTTTTAAAAGTTCAACAACAGATTCGTAAATTCTTCCTTTAGCCAAAAGAATACTCAGTTTTTTCATAAAAAATCCTTTCGGGACAAACCCAATAAATCTTCTAATATAATAAAGAAATATAACGCAAAATTCAACTTTGAAGACAAAATACTGAATTAGTGATTTTTTTCCTTAAGCTCGCAATTTCTTGTGGGAATGCAATTTTTGGATTTTTTTCGAAAATATTTCAAATTGGGCGCAAATTGGTTTTAAAATATTCAAAAAGTCGTTTTTCTGTGCTAAAATTGCATATATTTATTTTTTCGAGGTAAAAAAATGGACGGCAAGGAAGAAATTCTTGAACTTTTGCGTGAAAATGCGCGTCTTTCTGTTGAAGACATTTCCGCAATGACGAAAAAAACTCCAGATGAGGTTAAAAAAATTATTGCCGAACTGGAAAGCGAAGGTGTTATTTTAAAATACGCCGCCATTATAAATCCAGAAAAAGACGAAGCGAATAAAGATAAGGTTGTTGCCGAAATTGAAATTCAGTGTCAGCCTGAACGTGAACACGGTTTTGATGCGCTTGCCGAACGAATTTACAGATTTCCGCAGGTTAAGTCGCTTTATTTGATGAGCGGTGGCTATGATTTAAAGGTTGTAATCGAAGGCGACAACTTAAAAGAAGTTGCAGGTTTTGTTTCGAGCAAACTTTCGACTTTGAACGGTGTACGTTCGACAAAAACACATTTTCTTTTAAAAAAATACAAGGAAAATGATGTTCTCTACGTTGAAGACGAAACTGACCGTCGCGAAGGAGTCATGGCATAAAAATGAACAACAGACCCGATAAATTTTCTAAATCAATGATGAACATTCCTCCGTCAGGAATCCGCAAATTCTTTGAAATGCTGATTGGGCATGATGACGTAATTTCTCTTTCTGTAGGCGAGCCGGATTTTCCTACTCCGTGGGTTATGCGCGAAGAAGCGTTTTATCATCTTGAAAAAGGCCACACTTCTTATACTTCAAACTGGGGCTTGCTTGAGCTTCGTGAAGAAATTTCAAGATATATGGAAAGATATGAGCTTTACTACAATCCAAAAAATGAAATTCTCGTTACGGTTGGCGCAAGCGAAGGAGTTGATGCTTCTTTGCGCGCAATTCTCAATCCTGGTGACGAACTGATTGTCGTTCAGCCTTGTTATGTAAACTATGTTCCTTTGGCAGAACTGTGTCAGGTTAAGGTAATTCCAATTGATTCTGGTGTAAACGGTTATTATCCGACTGCTCAGCAGATTAAAGATGCAATTACTCCAAAAACAAAAGCTGTCATGATTTGTTCTCCAAATAATCCGACTGGAACTATGATTCCTGCAGAAGAGCTTGAAAAAATTGCAAAAGTTATCGTAGAAAATCAGATTTGGTGTATTTCGGACGAAATTTATTGTGAGCTTCATTATGAAGATGCACAGCATGTTTCTATTGGTTCGTTTCCGGGGATGAAAGATTACACGATTATTTTGAACGGTTTTTCTAAATCTTTTGCTATGACAGGCTGGCGAATTGGTTACATTGCTGCTCCTGCCGACCTTTTGCAGCAAATTGTAAAACTTCACGGTTACAACACGATCTGCGCGCCGATTTTTTCTCAATACGCGGCTGTAGAAGGCTTGCGCCACGGCTGGAAAGATGTTGAAAAAATGCGCATAAGTTATCAACAGAGAAGAAATTTAATGTACAAGGCTTTTTGCGATATGGGGTTGCCAGTTCCTGAGCCAAAAGGAGCATTTTATATGTTCCCGGATATTTCTTCGACAGGACTTTCTTCGGAAGAGTTTGCAACTAGACTTTTTCAAAAGCATAATGTCGCAGTTGTTCCAGGAAGCGTCTTTGGGCTTGGCGGTGAAGGGCATATTCGCTGCTGTTATGCAACTGGAATTGAAAAAATGAAAATTGCCCTCGACAGAATTGCAGATTTTGTAAAGGAACTAAAAGATTCTAAGAACTAAATTGTTTCGTTAAATTTTATATGCTGAGCGTCTTATGAATTTTGAAAGGCGTTCAGCATTTTTTTTACGACGCATCAACTTTCTTTAATAATTTTATAAGTCCGTCTTTTTGGATTAAGTCAATTGGACGGCCTTCGGAATATTTTTGCGCTTCATCGGTGTATGTTCCTGCTGTAAAACATATTCCTCGGTCAGCCTTGCTTTCGCTTACCTTTGCCTGAAAATCGCGGATAAAAAGCTCGCCAATTGAACCGGTTGTCCTATAAAAACGGAAAATTTCGGTATCTTCCCAACGGTTTGTGTCTACTGTAAGTAGAATTTCTACATGGTCTGGTTCAACAGAAATATCTTGTATTTTTACGAGCGCCCGCGGATAATAAGTCATTACTACTTTACGGCAAAGAGCTACAAAGTCCGAAGTGCTGCTCATAAGATAAATTTGAAGATTTTTGTTCTTATTTAATTCTCCATACCGGTTTAAAAGCTGTGCAACGTCTTTGTATGAAGGCGTCATTGTCTGAATTTCTCGCAAAAGCGAAATTCCTGTTGCAATATTTTTTGTTGCAAAACAGGCTTGAGCATAGCGGTAACGGAGTTCAAGAGCGGTTTCCGGAGGAATATTCTGATGTTTTATGCCGATTTCAAAGTCCTGAAGTGCTTTTTCGTATTGAGCTGCCTTTGAATGCATAAGTCCTGCCGCAAGACAGGATCGTGCTCCATATTCTGGATCTGGACGCAAGTGAAGAAATACTTTCATTGCCTTGTCGCCGTATCCACATTCCTGCATTGCATCTGCCATACTGAAAAGCGCTTCTTTGTTGTCTGGGTTTTCATCGAGTGCACGCCTTAAAAACGGCAACGATTCCTTAAAATGATGAGCATTGTACAAAGCCATTCCTAACGGCGCATTTACGTTGAGAGCGTCAGGTCTTGCAATGAGCGCTTTTTTTAAACAGGCGGTTGCCTTGTCATAATCTTTGTTTGCATAGAATGCGAGTCCGAGGTTGTAATTTACGTCAAAATTTGAAGGATTTATTTGAAAAGCTGCCGAAAGTCCGCGGAACGAATCTTGAATTTTATTTAGCTTAAAGGCGCAAATTCCTTGTCTTAAAGCTGCAAGAAACGGGTCAATCTGCGTATGGGCCGGTGCTATGTTTAGCATTGTGTCGTAAATCTGATATGCTTTTTCCCATGAGTGTTCGTTAAAATAAATATTTCCTAATGCAATCAGTCCATCGGGATTATGAGGATCCTGAGCAAGTTTCCGGGTTGCTTCACGTATAATTTGAGCACGTTTTTTTGTCTTGCCTTTTTTGCTTCCGGTTTTTCTTGTTCCAAAGGCGACCAAAATTGCTGCAAAACCGATTGCAATGGCGATTGCTATAACAAGGGCTAATGAATCCATATTGTCTATTATCGGCA
This sequence comes from Treponema sp. UBA7567, assembly GCF_002476655.1. NCBI lineage: Bacteria > Pseudomonadati > Spirochaetota > Spirochaetia > Treponematales > Treponemataceae > Treponema > Treponema sp. UBA7567. The sequence goes on along the minus strand of NZ_DLLH01000027.1, from coordinate 57,473 downwards.
AAAAAGGTCTAAAACTCAAGTTTTTACGAAAAACTTGAGCCTTTAGCGTAGTAGTTATGAAAAAAACATATATTATTTTTTTACAATGATTTTGTACATCGGTTTTTCGCCCGGGCACAGTTCCAAAATATGTTTTTCAGCTTCGAGAACTTCTGTCGGATCATGGGTCACGTGCAAAAGAGTTGTTGTTCCAGAATTTGCAACTGTTTCGAGCAGATCGAGAATTTTTTGGCGATATTGTTCGTCGAGGCCGTGGCATGGTTCATCAAGAATCATAATTTTTGGAGATTTTACAGCTGCGCGGATTATAAGAATTGCCCTCTGTTCTCCATAGCTCAAGTTTCCGAAAGATTCGTGTTCGCGTCCTTCAAAACCTGCCAGTTTTAACCATTTTTTTGCCGCGGCGATTTCCATGTCTGTCTTTTTTTCGTACAAACCGATTGAATCGTGAAAGCCTGAAATTATTACGTTTTCGAGCTCTGTGCCACCTACCATTCTGTATTCAACATGAAGACGGTAACTTACGATTCCGAGATTTTTTTTGATGTCCCAAATTGATTCTCCAGTTCCTCGTTTTCGTCCAAAAAGCCAGATGTCGTTGCAGAAAACTTGCTTGTTGTCGCCAGTTATGAGTTCCAAGAGCGTTGTTTTTCCTGAACCGTTCGGACCGCGAATAAACCAGTGCTCGCCTGGAAGAACTTCCCATGAGAAATCCTTTAAAACTTCATGTCCGTCCCAGCCAACATTTACCTGATTCATATATACAAGAGAATGTTCCGCAGAAACCGTATTTTGCTGAGAAATCGAATTCTGTGCTTCGGAAAGCTCGCTCAAAAACGCCTCTTTTTCTGACTTTCGGTTCGCATTTTTTTGAATATTGCGCTGTTCTATGAGCTTTTCGTATTCAGCCTTTGTTCCGCAGAATGAATTTTTTTTGTCCGTAAATTCCAAAACATTTGTAATTGTCCGAGGAATTTCGTGGTAACGTTCCATTGCCATGATGATGGAAGTTCCGTTCAAACTCCCGCTGTTTTGTCTGCCTACCATTGTCTGGAAAAATTCCAAAAGAATTGAACGGCTCTGTGCGTCAAGACCAGCAAACGGGTCGCTCAAAATCAGCAATTTTTTTCCAGAAAGCAGCGCGCGGCATAAAAGTGTCCTGCGAATTTCGCCTGTCGACATAAATTTTAGTCCGCGGTCAAGAATTTTTTCGACTCCGCACAGTTTTACTTCCGGCAAAGTTTCCAGCCGTTCGCCGATTGCTGGCAAAGGGAGATGTCTGTGCTTTGCGTCAGGACCACCCAAAACTTCGCAGATAAATCGTCTTCCGGAACGGCCTTCATCAATTTTATTGATATATTCAGATTCATCCAAATCGCGTTCTTCCTGAATTAAAAGAGCCGCACGTTCAAGAGAAACTGTTTCTGTTGATTTTTCAAAAATCGTGTCTTCGACTTTATTTGTCTTGTTGTTTATAAACTGTTTTTCACCGGCAAGAGCCTGTAAAAAATCTGCTTTTCCGCCGCCATTCGGCCCGATAACAAGCCATGCTTCTCCAGCTTGCATCTGCCAGTCAAGTGATTCAATTTTTGTTCCGTGCAAATCCTGAACACGCACGTCTTTTAGCGAAATAAGATTGTCATTCATAGAATAAAATTATAATGAAACACAAAAAAATATAAAAGTTGAATAAAAATTGTGCAGGCAAAAAAGTCTCTGGCGGACAAATTTTTTTTTATTTGTTAGAATGTGATTATGAGTGCAATTGATTTTTATGGCAACGAACCGGGAAACAGTAAATCTGTCGTATTTTTGTGCAGTTCTTCTTTTGGACGTTTTTTGTATAATTTGACGCTTTTTTTGCAAATTCCTAAAATTATAGGAGCATTTTTACGTTCACCTTTGAGCAAATTTTTTATAAAAGGCTTTATAAAAAAAAATAATATTGATATGTCGGCTTTTGCCGGTGTTAAATTCAAGTCGTTTAATGATTTTTTTACAAGAAAAGATAATTCTCGTAAGCCGGAATTATCGCCAGAAACTTTGGTTTCGCCTTGTGACAGCGCTCTTAGCGTATTCAATATAGAAGAAAATTCAACTTTTAAAATAAAAGGCTTTGACTATGCGCTTAAGGATTTTTTTGAAACAGATGAATTTGACAAAACTTTTTCTGACGGAAATGCGCTTATTTTTCGGCTTGCTGCAACTGATTATCACCGCTATTGCTACATTGATTCAGGCTCGCTTGAAAAAAATCATTTTTTAAAAGGAAAATTGTATTCGGTTCAGCCGGTTTGCTGCCGGACTTTTAAAGTTTATACAAAAAACCGGCGCAGCTGGACGATTTTGCATACGCAGAATTTTGGAGATGTCGCCCAGGTTGAAGTAGGCGCATTTAGCGTAGGCGGAATAAAAAATCATCACGAAAATTACACTTTTTCTAAAGGTGAAGAAAAAGGTTATTTTGACCTTCACGGTTCAACAATCGTCATGCTTTTTAGAAAAAATACGATAAAACTTGATGAAGAAATTTTTGCTCAGACTGCAAATGGCAAGGAAATAACAGTAAAATACGGCCAGCCAATCGGTAAAAAAGCGTAATATTTTTATTTTTTACACATTTTTAGCATATTTTATATATTTTTATTCAAAATCTCATCGTATTCTTTAATAGTGAATTTTTGAAATTCGCGGAAATTCTAAAAAGTTGCGGAACTTTTCGCATGGAGGTTCGCTTGAAAAGACTTCTAAAAAAATCATTTTTTGCAGTATTTGCTGCTTTTTTTGCATTCAGTGTGTTTGCAAAAGGGAGTAAAGAGTACGTGACTCAGGAAATTAATGCTTCGGAGCGCTGTCTGCCTGTTTTTTATGAAAACATAAAATCTCGCTGGACTTTTAAAATGGGTTACAAAGATGGCGTTGATTTTAACCAGTGGAAAAAAGAAGGACTCGAAAAAGCACGAGAACTTATTATTCAGGAAGATGACAAAACGCCGTTCGATATGGTTGTTTTGGAATCAGAAAAGCGTGACGGCTACACTGCCCAGAAAGTGGTTTTTAATATTTCTCAGGACAGCCGTGTTCTTGCATATCTTTTGCTTCCTAATGGGAAAAAAGGACAGACTTTTCCTGCCGCCCTTATGCTCCACGACCACGGTTCAAATTTTGCCATTGGTAAAGAAAAAATGGTAAGGGCTTTTTCTTCAGACAAGGCAGTAGAAAAAATTCTAAAAATCAAGAGCAACAAGGAAGCCAGCATTGAAGCTGCAAAACTTTCTCCAGAAAGCAAGGATTTGTACGAAAAAATCAAGAATTCAAAAGCCTGGGCAAATCAATACTTTTCCGACCTTTATCCTGGCGACGAACTTGCAAAGCGCGGTTATGTTGTTTTGAGCTTTGATGCGCTTGGCTGGGGCGACCGTTCAGTTAAAAATTTCAGCACAGGAAGCCAGCAGTCTTTGGCTTCAAATATGTTCAACATGGGAACAAGTTTTGCAGGACTTATTGCCCAGGAAGACTGCCGGGCTGCAAAATTTTTGGCAAGTTTGCCTCAGGTAGATAAAGAGCGCGTTGCCTGCATCGGTTTTAGCATGGGCGGTTTCCGTTCTTGGCAGCTTGCCGCAATCAGCGACGACATTAAGGCTGGGGTCTCTGTTTGCTGGTTTGGTACGATGAAAGGTCATATCGTAGAAAAAGATGGTCAGTTGAAGGGAAATTCTGCATATTCAATGTTGCACCCGACAATAGCAAAATTCCTGGATTATCCAGACATCGCTGGGCTTGCTGCTCCAAAACCAATGTATTTTATTGGCGGAGATAAGGACGCTGTAAATCCAAATGCAGGAACTGAAGAGGCATACGAAAAAGTTCATAAAATTTGGACTGCTGCAAATGCCGGCGACAAGTTAAAGACCGAAATTGTGCCTGGCATGGAACACGCTTTCCCGGCAGAACAGCAAAAAGCGGCTTTTGACTGGCTTGATAAGCAGTTTAAGTAGTCATTCATGTAAAATTTTATCGATTGCCTGCCGCATCTTTTTATAAGATTCGCTTCCGGAATACTGTATTTTTTGAATAAATCCGACTTCGTAAGAGCCGAGCGCGTTTCCGGCAGCGTGGCAGGTAAATCCTTTTTCATAAGGCCCGTTTGTAAGCACAATGTGAGGCACAAGTCCGATTCCTAGTCCGAGCTGAACCAATGCCATGATTGCTTCGTTTCCTTCGGTTTCGGCGGCGATTTGAGCTTTGACGTTGCGTGATTCTATCCAGCGGTCAAAACGTTCGCGGGCCAATCCTGTTTTTGGCAAAATTAGCGGTACTGAAGAGACAATGTCCTGAGGGCTGCCGCTCACTTTTTCGTACGGACCTCCAGTGCTTGCTGCAAAGACAAGAGGTGTGCTTCTTACAGGAATACAATCTATTCCGCTCAGCCCCGTTTCTGGAATTGCCGCAACGGCTACATCGGCTTCTCCGTTTTTTACAGCTTGAATTGCACCAGCAGGATCTCCCGTTTGAACATTTAAATGCAAGTCTGGAAAACGCTCCGCAACTTTCTGCAAAAACGGCGGCATAATTGAATAGCAGGCCGTTACAGAAGCATAAACTTTTAAGGTTCCGGTTATGAGAGATTTTGATGAATTCAATTTTGCAAAAACATCTTCCTTCTGTTGCAGGCACTTTTCCGCAAATTCGGCAAATTTCTTTCCTTTTTCTGTTAACGCGGCTTCGCGGTTATTGCGTTCAAAAAGCTGACAGGAAGTTTCGTCTTCTAGCCTTGTAATCAAACGGCTGAGGGCAGAAGGACTTAAATTTATTTTTTCGGCGGTTTTTGCAAAGTGAAGAGTTTTTGAAAGAGTTAAAAAAGCATTCAGTTCAAAAAAGTCCATAATTCAACCTCAAAAACCTTAAAATTGAAATTTTTAAAGGTTTTTTATACAATTAGTTACAATAATATATAAAAATTGCCGATAATAAAACAGAATCCGGAGGAATTAAAAATGAAAAAAACATTTATCGCTATGACAGTTGCCGCTTTATCATTCAATATTTATGCTTTTGATCCTGCCGCTGCTGTTTCTCTTTCTGCACCTGTTAAGGATTATACAAAAACCACTTATACGATTACTGAAAAATTTGGTGAGTATTATCGTTCTCCAAAGGCAAAATACCTTCATGTCTTTGACGCAAACGGAAGACAGACAGAAACTTCTGAATTTACGGCAAAGGGCGCAGTTGTTGACCGTTTAGTTTTTGCTTACGATGCTGCTGGAAATTTAACATCAACGACAGGATTTGATTCTGACGGAAAAATAAGCTGGAAAACAGTTACAGTTTACGATTCAAACGGAAACAAAACCGAAGAATCTGAATACAATGCAAGCGATATGCTCGTTAACAAAAGTATCTGGAAAATAAGCCCAGAAAAACAAAGCGAAGAAGCATATTACAATGCGGACGGAGCACTTCTCGGAAAAACAATTGTAAAATTTGACGATGCAGGACGCGACAGCGAAGTTTGTTCTTACAACGCAGACGGTTCTTTGCAGCAAAAACGCGTTTACACTTACAACGATGCCGGAAAACTTTCTGAAATTTCTTATCCTCTTTCTGATGGAACTGTTACTCAGAAAGTAGTATTCCGTTTTGACGAAAAATATTCGGTTACAGAAGAGCAGACTTACAACGAATCAAACAAACTTGTAAAGAGAATTATTTATAAATACGATGACAAAGGAAATGTTGCAAGAACTACAACTTATGCCGTTTCTCAGAAATTCGGAACAACTGTAAACGAACTCATCGACATAAATGAATATTCTTACACTTACGGAAATTCATCTTCTGCAAATTCGGACGCAAAATAATTTTTTTGATTTGTAAAAAACGTAGAATTGGCTTTTAATGGCTGGTTTTGCAAATAAACAAAAAATGCTGGAATTAGAACAAATGTTCAGTTTTCCAGCATTTTTTTTTGCTTTTTTTTCAATTACTATTACACTCGTTTTTATTATTCAATTGTACGGCTTATTACGCCACCGCCACGAATTACACCGTCAATATAAAGAACGGCCGACTGTCCTGGAGCAACTGCGCGCTGAGGTTCCTTAAAAGTGATTTTCCACGGAGTTCCAGAATAAACCGTTTTGTCGTCTTCAGAAGGAATATATTTTTCTACAACTGCTGCCGCTGGTCTGCTTGCAAGCCGAATTTTCACTAGCGCTTCGACAGGTTCTGATGGTTCAATTCCTGCCGGCCAGACAAAATCGTCTGCAATCAGGGCATTTGAATTTAAGTCGTCATTTTTTGCCAGAACAACCAAATTATTTTTTGCGTCAATGTGCTGAACGTAAGCCGGATAATTCAATGCAACGCCAAGACCTTTTCTCTGACCGATTGTGTAGTGTTCGATTCCTTTGTGCCGTCCAAGAACATGACCGTCCAAATCGATGATGTCGCCAGGAACGCTCGGTTTGTCGTTAAAAAGCATTTCAAAATATTCAGGCGGAATAAAATCCTGGCTTTCTTCGCGTTTTGCCGCTTCAAGGTTTGCCTGTTTTGCAAGTTCAAAAACCTCTTTTTTCTTCATAGATGCGAGCGGAAACCTTACTTTTTCGAGAAGTTCCGACGGCAGGCGGTAAAGAAAATAAGTCTGGTCTTTTGTTGAATCGGCGGCTCCGGCAATCATAGCAGGCTTTGCGTCTGTCCCAAAGATTCCGGTTTCCGGACGGACAACGCGCGCATAATGACCAGTGCAAAAATAGTCAAAATTGATTTTAAGTTCTTTTAATCCGGCAAGCAGCGCATCAAATTTTATAAAACGGTTGCAGCGAATACACGGATTTGGAGTGCGGCCGGCACGATATTCGCTTTTAAAATATTCAAGAACGACTTTTCTGTAAGTTTCTTTTACGTCGATAACGTGATACTCAATGTCGTGTTCTTTGCAGAATTTTTCGCACTCGGCAATATTTTCTTCTTCTCCAGGACCATAGCAGGCTTCCCGAACCGGTTTGTCAGTCTTTACTTCTGGCAATCTTCCGTCCCAAATGGACATTGTTGCTCCAATTACTTTACACCCATTGTTTTTGAGCAAAAGAGCGGTCAAAGTTGAATCAACACCGCCCGACATTCCGACAACAACAGTATCGCCGGCTTTTGGCATATCAAGATTTATATAATTCATAAAAACTCCAAGAATTCTGATAGCAAAAATTAAACGATATAAAAAAAATAATCAAGGATTTTTATATTTTGGAGCGCATTTTTTGCAAAAGGAATATTTGCCAGACAGAACCGTCCAGTTGTCGCAAAAACCGGCTTTCCAGGGTTCCGCTTTCGCTACATCCGCTAACGCGGATGCTCCGCACCCTTCCAATCCGGGCTGCAAGCCCGGACGTGCGCTTTAGCGCACAGGTAAAAAGAACGGGTTTTGCGTAAGCAAAAGCCGCAGCATGCGAAGCATGCAAGCATCCGGGCTACAAGCCCGGACGTGCGCTTTAGCGCACAGGTAAAAAGAACGGGTTTTGCGCCACTTCCTAGTTTTTTTTGGAAAATTGCTCGTCAATTGTCTTTGCAACGGCTCTTAACTGTTCGCGGGTCATATCTTCTTTGTGTTTGAGCATTTCCGCAGGAATTTGATATGCTTTTTCCAAATCTTTTGGTGTCAAAACTTCTTCCGGCGTTCCAAAAGCCATTTCTCTTCCAGGATAGAACAATAAAACGTAGTCGGAATATTTTTTAGAAAGGTCGAGCTCGTGCATGGAACAATAAATTGTAGTCCCGGTCTTTTCTACAAATTCTTTAAGATAGGCGAGGGCGTTTTCTTTTTGGCGGTCTTCCATTGCAAACATTGGCTCGTCCATAAAAACAGAGGCGCTTCCGTACAACAGACTGAATGCAAGAATTACTCGCTGTTTTTCGCCTTTGCTCAAATGTGTAAGCGGACGTTCCAAAAGCGAGCCGAGTTCAAAAATCCCGATAATTTCTGCAAGCAAATCACCGTCAGAACGTATTGCTTTTGCGTTGTTCTTTAATGCTCCTGCAGAATAAACCTGAGCAAGAAGCTCTCCAGTTTTGTCTTCAGTGTCAAATTCAACATTCTGGTAGATAACGCTTGCAAGAAGATTTTTTTCTTCCTGATTAAGTTTTGCAGGATTCTTTCCCAAAAGTTTTATATTTCCGCTGTCTGGCAAAAGCCTTCCAGACGCAAGCATTAAAAAAGTAGATTTTCCGCATCCGTTCTGACCTACAAGGCTTATAAAACCGCCCCCCGGCAAGCTTCCCGAAAAATGCTCAAAAACTGGGGCTGGAACAATCTGTTTTCCATTGGAATCAACATCGCCATCAATTGGCGGATAAGAAAATGTAACATCATCAAACTGTAAAAAATCCATACAATTATTTTAATAAAAAAATAAATTTGGATACAGTGCTTTTTTTTACAAAATTAGAAAGAAAAACAGCCCGATTTTTACAACCGGGCTGTTTTTTTTAGTCTTTAAATAGTTTTTTTATTTCAGAAGCGTAAATTGCGTTTATTTTATAGCGGCTTATTTCCTGTTTTGCTGAAAGCTCAACGCCAACTTCAAATTCTTTTGGAAGAACTGCAATTTTGTTGATTCTTTCAAACATTTTAAATCCATTTTTGGAATTTACACGCTGGCTTACCTCGCTTTCGAGCAGCCGCTTTATTTCCAGGCTTTTTGCTAAATCTTCGTATTTTTTGTACGAAATTTTTGCGTCCTGTGCAAACTGTTCGATTTCGGATTTTTCTGGAACTATGAGCGCTGCCAGATACCGCTGGTCCTGACCTACAACAACTGCTGTTTTTATGTAACGCGATTCCTGAATTTTCATTTCGATAGGAACAGGTTCAATATTTTCGCCGCCAAGCTGAACAATCGTGTCTTTTATGCGTCCGCACAAAACGATTTCACCGTTTGCCGTAAGACGAGCCAAGTCGCCTGTATTGAACCATCCGTTTTCGTCAATAACTTCTTTTGTAAGGTCTGGACGTTCGTAGTAACCTTTCATTACTGTCGGACCTTTTACAAGCAATACGCCTTTTTTGCCACGTGGAACTTCTTTTCCTGTTGCAGGATCAACAACTTTTGCCGCAAGCTCACGGATTGGACGGCCAACATTGCCAAGAACCGGCCTGTTAAACGGCCGAACCGAAATAATCGGAGAAGTTTCTGTAAGGCCGTAACCTTCCACGAGAGGAACTCCGATTGCCCAGAAAAATTTGTCAATTGCTGGAGGAAGAGCGCCTCCACCTGCAACTGCTCCGCGGAAGTGTTTTCCGAGCATTGCACGGATTTTACGGAAAACGATTGCTCCGCCGAGCAATTTTATTGGATAGAGCAAAAGCCATGGAATAACAAATGCCGGCCACTGCAGCCATCTCTTGTCCATTCCGTAGCGTGTGGTTCTATCAAAAAGAACACGGTCGAGTTTTGAATGGAAAAGCGCAACTGTTACAAAGAAATTGAAAACTTTGAGAGTTATTCCTCCTGTTTTTCGCATTTTTCTGTAAATTCCATCGTAAATTGCTTCGATTACGCGTGGAACTGCCGGCAAAACCTGCGGGTCGAGAGACTTAAAGTCCTGCAAAAGAATTTGACCGATTGGTTTTGAATAGCACAAGGTTGCCGCCTGGGAAAAAACTACATATTCAACAGAGCGTTCAAAGGCGTGCCAGACTGGAAGCACAAGAATTCCGCGGTCGCCCGGATTAAGCCAAATTCTTTCGTCAATATCTTCGAGCTGCGATAAAAAGTTTCCGTGAGTGAGCATTACGCCCTTTGGCTGTCCTGTTGTTCCTGAAGTAAAGATAATCGAAGCCAGGTCGTCCCACTGTCCTTTATTGATTTCTTCATCGACAGTCTCCGGATTTTTTTGATTGAATTCCTCACCTTTTTCTTCAATCTGATTAAAAGTAAAAAGTGTTATTCCAGAATTTTTACATTCTTCAAAAGTTTTTTCGTCCTGATCTTCGATTGCGATAAAAGTTTTTAAAAGCGGAAGTTTATCTTTAATTCCAAGAATTTTAGAAATCTGAGATTTATTTTCGACAATTACGGTCTGAGTTTTTGCAAATGACAGAATATATTCAAGATCGCCAATTGTTGCGTCGCAACCGCGAGGAACGTCAATTGCACCGATTGAAAGAAGCCCCATGTCTATCTGCTGCCATTCTTTTCGGTTGTCGGAAACCATGCCGATGTGATCGCCACGTTTTATTCCAATTGAAAGAAGACCGCCGGCAAAATTTTTTGAGATTTCGAATGCGTTTTTATAAGAAATGCTGTCCCAAACGCCTTCGCTGAGACGCGACATTTGAGCAGTTAATTCAGGATATTTTTTTGCAGTTTCTCTGAACATCCTTGGCAGAGTTTTTTCCATATTGCCTCCAAATTGCAATAGCACCAAAATGACACAATTTGTTAAAATGTCATAGGGTTAATTATATTACTAAAAAAATTTATTTTCCACTGTTTAAAATTTTATTTTGATTTTTACAGGATTTTGCAGAATTCTTCTAAAAGAGGGTCGATTTGGGTAAAATCTGGTTCAAATGGAAGCGCGCTAAAAAGTTCTCCATCGCCTGACTGGGGATTTGAACGTATGTAAATTTTTTTTTCTACAATATATTTATCAAGCAGGCTAAAAAGCATATTTGTAAAAATTTCTGCATGAATCGAAATTGCATTTTTTGTAGCCGGTGAAATTTTTTTTGCTTTAATTAAACTATTTAAGGCGATTATTGTCTGGTTTAAAAGTTTTGTTCTGGATTCTTTTGAAATGGCCGCCGCTTCTGGTGAAAAATATTTTTCGCTTTCGATAAAAGAATAAATCTGAAGAAGAGGTTCTTTTTCGTTTATTTTAATCCAGCGATGAACAATTCCTTTTAAAACTGCTTCTGCTGTGTATTTTTGTGCTGTTGCTGTCATTTCGGAAGGAATTAGAGCTGTTTTTTTTAGATATTCACCGCAAAAACGAATTGTATCATCGAGAATAGCTTCGCGTGATTCATAATGATTGTAAAGACTTGCTTTTTTGATTCCTAGTTTGCCAGCAATATCTGCAAGTGAAGTTCCGCCTACGCTTTTTATAAATGCACAGTCTAAAACCGCGTGAATAATTTTTTCATGGGTGATTTTTTCAGCCGGCATTAACTTTTCTCCATAATAAAAACCTAACAAACTAACAAATGTTAGTTTAATGAGCGGCTGGCGATTTGTCAACTTTTTAGACCTGGTTGCTCAAAAAAGCAGAAAGAGAGGTTTTTTCTGCTAAAATTATTTTTCTAAAACAAAAAGATACTCGCGGACGTGAATGTCGCGGTTTTTAAGGTTGCGGCTTCCTCGAAAAGCGTTGTATTTGATTTCTACGGTTTTTAGGTTTCCGTATTTTTTTAGCATTCCGGACATTTCGTCAAAACTTATAAAACCTTCAGAATTGTATGAAATTATTACATACTTGCTTGAAATGCTTGAAATAATTTCTTCCATTGAATTTAAGGCGGCATACGGCTTGTTAAAAACCGAACGGTTCCAGTTTTGAACGATTCCGCTTACTTTGCTTATGTTTGCATCGAGTTTGTTTTTTAAAATAAGATTGAGCATAAAATAGTTTGAACCGTAAGGATGCTGATTGTAAGGCGGATCGAGATACGTTATGTCGAGACTTTTTAATTCTTTTGAGAGCGCGACTGCATCTTTTTGAAAAATTTCCAGGCCGGACTCAAAATTGCTAAAAACAGGCGTCTTTAATTCGATTTTTCCAAAAATTCTTGAAAGCGCATTTTTTCCGCTTGCGCCAAAGCAACCGATCCCGGTGTTTTTGTCTTTATAAAAACCTTTAAAAACCCCGCTTGTGTTTACGTGAATTGACGCTTCTGTGATTAAGGGCGCAAGAAAGAATTTTTTTAAGGATTCTTTTTTGATAACATCGTCGATGAGTTTTCGGTATGTGTCGATTAAAAGTGCATTTTGTTGTGTGTAAAACACGCGTTCGCCTTTTTGAATGTCTTTGTCGTTTTTTGGAGCGTAATTTTGCGAAATTATGCCGGGAATTTTTTCTATAGAACAGAGTTCTTCGATTTTGTTTTTTAAAGCCGAATATTCATGAATGGGAAAATCTTTTTTATTTATAAGATAGCAGCCGTTTATGACCGCGGAATAATTTTCAAGGTCGTTCACGATTAAATTTGATGAATATTTTTTTAACATCCGGGCAACGATTCCAGAACCTGAAAAAAGGTCGGCGCAGACAAGTTTTTGACAGTTGAGTTTTTCTGCAATCAGAAGAATTTCTTTTTCTATGTGCTCAAGAAGACGCCGTTTGTTTCCAAGATATGTGATTATTTGAGTAGTAAGAAATTCGGGATTTTCGTCAAAATTTGCAGAGTCTGAATAATTCATAAAAATGTGAATAAAAGTTTATAACAGATTTTCAAAATTTTCTATAAAAAGAATCTAAAAAAGGTTGTTGTCTTGAGCAAAAAATGCCTGCTTTGTAAAAAAAAACTTACCCCGGATGCGCAGGGCGCAGTCGACCGCAGGCTTGCCGAGGACGATGAGCGTGAGCGAACCCGGAGCAGCCGGCTTGACGGTGGATGTGGTCTGTAAAAATAAAATATTGATTTTTAGTGTTTTTCAGATTATTATTGAGTTGTGTCTACGCTATATATAGTTGGTACGCCGATTGGAAATTTGGGCGACATTACTTTTCGCGCTATTGAAACTTTTAAAAATGTTGATGTAATTGCGGCCGAAGATACAAGGCATACTTTGCAGCTTTTGAACCATTTTGAAATTCATAAGCCGCTGATTTCCTGTCGTTCGCAGAATGAAGCGATTGCCGGTCAAAAAATTATCAAGCTGCTTGATGAAGGACAGTCGGTTGCGTATGCCAGTGATGCAGGAACTCCTGGAATAAGTGATCCGGGTGCTGTCTTGGCAGGTCTTGCAAGGGAAAGCGGACACAATGTCGTTCCGATTCCGGGGCCTAGCGCTTTTGCAACGTTGGTGAGTGTTGCTGGTGCTGGCGGAAAAACGCTGGTTTTTGAAGGCTTTCTTTCTCCCAAGCCGGGAAGAAGGCGTTCAAGGCTTAGAGAGCTTTTGGCAACTGGAGATGCTGTTGTTTTATATGAATCTCCGTTTAGAATTGTTAAACTTTTGACTGATATAGCCGATATTGATAGTACACGGCGCGTTGTTGTTGGTCGCGAGCTGACAAAAATGCACGAAGAAATTATTGGCGGTACGGCAGAAGAGATGCGTGTCGAATTTTCTTCAAGAGCTAAGGTTTTGGGAGAATTCGCAGTTTTTATTTCGGGCAATAAAAATGCTCAACTTTCGGAAGATAATGCCGATAATTAAGAAGTAAGGTAGGTTTAAAATGATGGTACAGAACATTAATGGAATCAATCCAATCAACAATGTACAGAACTCTCGCCGTACTAATGGCATGGAAAGAACTTCTATTACAGATACTTCTGATTCAATCAACGTTTCTGACGAAGCAAAAGAAGCTGCAAGAGCATATTTTTTGAGCCAGGTTGCAGAAGAAACTCCAGATGTTCGTTCTGACCTTGTTGCCTCTGTTAAAGAAAAAATAAAAGATCCAAATTATTTAAATTCTGTAACAATTGGTTCAGCCGCAGATCGTATTTTGGATTCCTGGGGTTTTTAACTTAACCGTTTATTGATTACTTTAGAAGCAGAACATTTTGTTCTGCTTTTTTTGTTTAGTTTGGAGGACTGGCTGCGTATGACAGATTTTGTGTTTAGAGTTTCGCCTAATGTGATTATTTCTTCTTATGCTGCAAGCCGGATTGGACAGTTTGCCTGCGAGTTTGGAAAAAGGTTTATGCTTGTTTTGGATCCTGTCTTGCGTTCTGTGGGCGCTGCGGACAAAATTACACAGGCTCTTTCTGACCGTGGAGTTGATTTTTTTATTTTTGACGAAATTGCGGAGTCGGCAGATACAAAGGCTGCGGCTTCTGCTCTCAATCTTGCAAAAAATTCTCATATTCAGGCGGTGATTGCAGTTGGCGGCGGAAAAACCATAGAAATCGCCCGCTGTGTCGCTGCATTTTTTTACGAAGAAAAAAGTATCTATGACTTTGCGGATGGTGTGCTCCCTTCAAAATCTCCGCTTCCGCTTGTTGTGCTGAGCACGACTTGCAGGTGTCCGGGTGTTTTTACAGATAGAATTGCAATTTGTGATTCTCGGACGAACGGTTTAAAACTTTTAAAAGTTCAGAATGCGCTTTGCAAAACTACAGTTTTTGACCCTGCAATGTCTGTTACGCTGACCGAAAATCAGACTTTTTCAATGGCTGTCGAAAGCGTCTGTCTTGCGGCGGAAAGTTATTTTTCTCAAAAAGCGAACTTTTTTAGCGATATGACCGCAGAAAAATCGGCAGAACTTTTGCGTTTGGCTCTCGATGGTTCAAATTCTCTGAATATTACGACGTCAAAAGAAGAATTGCTTTTTGAAGGAGGATGTCTGGCAAGTCTTGCGTCTAGCGCATCGTCTTTTGGACCGGCAGGACTTCTGGCTCTTGCGGTAAATGCTAGATTTAAGATAAGCCGTCCTCTTGTTGCCTCGGTTATTTTTCCATACGTGATTGAATTTTGCGCAAAATTCAAGGCTGACCGTGTTGCAAAATTTGCGAACTTCTTTGGAATTGAAAAAAAAGATTCTGAGGCAGAGCAGGCCCAGGCTTTTGCAGACAATATCCGTGAACGTCTCGCAAAAGAAAATCTGCCGCTTCGTTTAAAAGAGCTTTCTGTAACAATTGAGCAGCTTGCCGCTGTTGCCGAAGATGCGGCTTCGACCGACTGGATAAATTTTATGCCGTGTTCAATGACAAGCGACACTCTTTTTGAAATTTTAAAGTCGGCTTACTGATTTTTACGATTTTTGACAAAAAAAATATTCACACAATAGGAAAAAAATGATTGATCCTGGAAAATTAACACAGCTTGAAGGCGGACAAAAACGCAGAAAACTTGCGCTCACTCTCGGCGCTTTGGAACGCGATATTGATGGAGTTCCTGAAAAAGGCAACGAATATTCTTATAAGTCTATTGCCCGCGCAGACTACGTAAAAAAAATTGTCGAAATTTGCTTAAAAGATCCGCAAATGCCTTCTGATGACGCAAAAATCTTAGAAAATGCGCTCAAAGAAATTCCTTTTAATGAAAAACGCTCTTGCAATCTTGCCCGCAACACAATGCTTAAAATAATTGGAACTTTTCCGGCAGAGTGGGATTTGATTATTGCGCCCCATTCTGAAGTTTTTGACGAAAATGGAATTGTAAAGCAGAGAGATTTTTTTGAGGGCGTGAGCGTTTATGCGGAAGATATTCGTTCTCCGTTCAATCTTGGTTCAATTTTTAGAACGGCAGAGGCAATGGGTGCGGAAAATGTTTTTGTAAGTCCAATGTGCGTTCCGCCTGACCATCCAAAAGCAGTGCGAAGCGGCATGGGCTGTATTGAAACTCTCGGCTGGCAGAAAAAAAGCCTTGATGAACTCGACGAGTATTCCAAAAAAAACGATATTCCGATTTTTGTCCTCGAAACTGGCGGAACTCCGCTCGAAGAATTTAAATTTCCCAAAAAGGGAATTTGCATAATCGGTTCGGAAGAGCTTGGAGTAAGCCCGGAAGCGCTCAAAAAAGCATCGTACGGCCGGGTGACAATTCCAATGAAAGGTCTTAAAGCCAGTTTGAATGTTGGAGTTGCTTTTGGAATTCTTATGCAAAAATGGGTCGAATCTCTGGAAAAAAAATGATTTTTGGAGTTTTGACTGAACCGCAATTCGTGTACTAAAAAAACTTTTTAAATTTCTAGAATTATCGCTCCAGATTTTTTATCATAATCTGCATTTTCTAAAGATTTTGGCCGTTTTACAGAAAGCAAATCTCCGTTTTTTGGGCGGATATTTGTTTTATCAACCGCAAGAACAAGTCCAATTTCTGAACAGCAGTAATATGCGGATTTGCGGATTTCGGGGAGTTTTATAAAGTCCGAGGCAATTCTCAGTTTTAGATTTTCAGAATCATTTTGAGACGGTTTTTCTTCTGCCATTGGATTTTTTTCTTTGCTGACCAAAACATAGCTCAAAGAAGCACGCTCTTTTTTCAAATTTGCATTTTTAGAAAATCGTAAAAGCTCTTCCGGGGCGTCTGCTGTGTCAAAAGCAAAGTTGCACCATTTTCCGCCAGGATTGGAAGAAGTCCTTCCTGCCATTGGGCATACGTGAATATGCGGACATGGACTTAAAGGCATAAAATTTTTTCGGATAAACGAATCGCGCATCAAGCTTACAAGCCTTGCCGAGCGTGGATCGCCCGGTTCAATAAGCAAAACTGTCTGAGCCGAATTTGTTTCTTTATCAAAATACTTTAGTATGTCGTTTGTATAGTTTTTTGCAAGAAAATCCAGAGGCATTTCGTTTGTCTGGGCAAGTTCATTGAATACGTTTCCGCAGGTTATAAGGGAAGGTTTTTGTTTTATTTGAGTCCCAACTGCGCCTTTGACGCGGACAATTTTCCACGGATTTTGGTCTTCTGTCAGGGTTTTTGCCGCAATCGAAAGAAAAATTTCTTCTCCGGCAGAAAGAGCGCCCTGGCTTAAATCCAAAACATAAAAAGTCAGTTTTTTTGAGCGCAGTTCCGGCCTTGCAAGCCAAAGCGCGCAAGGAACAGTTAGAGGCCCGGAACCAAGGTCAAGACAAACATCTTCTTCTTTTAGGTTGAAAGCGTTTTTTGGAAAATTTGCAAAAAGTCTTGTAAGGCGAATTAAATTCCACCACATAAAATAAGAAATATACGCAGAAAGCTGCGAAGCGTCGTTCATGTATCCGAGACGGCGGCTGTTTCTGTCGTCGGTAAGCTGGTGGCTTAAATTTTTTATCTGTTTTGGAAGAAGAACCTGCTGTTTTGGCGAAAGATTTCTGGTATCAGCAACGATTTTTCCGAAATTTTTAAGAATTTCGAGTGAATCTTCTGGAATATTTTTTAATTCAAACATTGAAACGGTTTTTGAACTTTTATTTTGAGAAAAATTGTTTTTTCTGCGGTTTTCAATATTCGCTTTTTTTTGCGGATTTTTTTTATCTTCAGTTTTCGCGTCGTTTTTCTGCGCCTTTTCTTCTTTGCGCTGTTTTTTTAATTCATTTTTTGCGGCGAATTTTGCAGAATTTTCGGCTTTATGCTGTTTTTTGCCGGAAGCTTTTTCATACCATTTTGCTTCTTCTTTTTTCATAAAATCTTCCTGATTTTGATTTTTTTTGCCCGGTTATTTTCTGTATTTTCGGATAATCATATACATTTGACTTAATTCGGAACGAATTTGCCGGATTGAATCGAGAATTTCGGCTTTTGAGTCGTAATCCATTGTTTCCCGCAAAATTTCATCCCGAGCGCCTTCAATTGTAAATTTTCGTTCGTTTATGAGATATTTTAACCGGAGAATCAAGTCAATATCTCGTTCTGTGTAAATCCTTCGTCCGCCCAAATCTTTTTTTGGAGCAAAGCCGGGAATTACTTCTTCCCAATAACGCAGAATATGAGATTTTATGCCTGTAAGCTCCTCAGCTTCGCCGATTGAATATGTCACAAACTTTCCTTTGATTTTTATTCAAACCGATTTTCCCAGCGTTTTCGGCTAGATTTCATTTCGAGCATGACTGGAATCTGGTCAAAACCTAAATCTTCACGAATCCTGTTTTTTAAGTAAGTTACGTAGCTTTCCGGAACGTTGTCCGGACTTGTTGCAAAAATTCTGAACGAAACCGGATTTGTTCCTGTTTGCGTCATATAGCGGATTTTAAAGTGGATTGCCTTGCTTGCCGGAGGCGGATAACGGAAAAGCCAGTCGTCCAAAGCCTTGTTCAGGGCAGAAGTTTCGATTTTTGTCGTAAGCTGCTTATAAAGGCGTACTGTTGTTTCCATCAACTCTTTAATTCCATCGCCGGTTAAAGCGGAAAGGCGCAGAATTGGAGCAAACTGCATTTGTCCGAACATATATTGAATGTAATCAACAGTATCCTTGTAGACTTTTTTTGTCTGCTCTTTTAAGTCCCATTTATTCAAAACAAAGATAATTCCACGGCCGCGTTCGTATGCGAGTGAACAGATTTTTTTGTCCTGGTCAGCGAGTCCCTGTTCAGCGTCAATCATCAAAAAAACAATGTCGCATTCGTCCAGAGTTTTTATTGCGCGGTTTACAGAATAATATTCAACGTTTTGCTTTACTTTTGCTTTTCGCCGGATTCCTGCTGTATCAAGAACTTCAAATTTTCGTTTGCCCCAGGTAAAACTTCCTTCAACAACATCGCGTGTCGTTCCTGCATAGTCAGAAACAATTGAATTTTGAGTGTTCGTAAGGCGGTTTGAAAGCGTTGATTTTCCAGTGTTTGGTTTTCCGACGATTGCGATTTTGATTACAGGCTCTTCGATTCCTTCTTTTACCTCAGAAAAATCGAGGCGGCTTGTAATTGCCTTTGCAAGTTCTGTTATGTGGTCGCCGTGGTCTGCCGAAATAAAAAGCAGTTCATTAAAACCGTACTGAAGATAATTCCAGCTGATGTTTTCGCCAGAACCGCCTTCGCATTTGTTCACGGCAACTACAACTTTGTTCCAATATGGCCGCAAAAGGTGAATAAATTCCTCGTCTTCTCCGGTGATTTTTCCGGCTTCGAGCAAAAGAAGAATCAAGTCTGCGCGTTTTATTACAGAAAGTGATTTTTCAACGACAAGTTCGTCCATTTCGGATTCCCGGCTTTTTAAATCGCGGTCAAGCTTAAAACCGCCGGTGTCAACAAGGTGAACAGGTTTTCCGCCAATAAAGGCAGTTCCTTCAACAGGATCTCTGGTTACGCCTGGAGTTGGATCGACAATCGCAAGCCGCTTGTGCATAAAACGGTTAAAGAGAGTCGATTTTCCTACGTTTGGACGTCCGGCAATAGCGACTGTCGGAAGGTTAATGTATGATTTATCTGGAAAAAATTTTAATTCTTCGGTTGCATTTTCATCTTTTTGACCAAATTCATCGCCTGTTTCTGAATCCGAAATTTCCTCGTTTTTTTGAATAGAGTCGTTTTCTGATGAATAAAAATCGTTGTTTTCGTTAAAAATTTGTTCGTCGGACACAATTTTCTGAGGCTTTGGTTTTGAAAAGTCCGGCTTTGATTTTTTAGCTTTTTTCATAGACCGTTATTTTACAACGAATTAAGTTGTTTTGACGAGATGCTTTTTAATTCTTTTATCGTATATTTTGAGAGAAGTTCTTTGATTTTGCAAATCATTGCTGGGCTCATGCTCAAATTTCGGATTCCCATTCCTGCAAGAACAAGGGCACTTGTTTTTCGGCTCGCCATTTCGCCGCAGACAGAAACATCAATCCCGGCTTTTTCCGCTTCGCTTATTGTGTTTTGAATCATTCTGAGAACAGCAAGATGAAATTCGTCATAAAGCGGAGCAACAGAAGCATTTTCGCGGTCAACGCCTATTGTGTATTGAGTAAGGTCGTTTGTGCCGATTGAAAAAAAGTCGCTCACTTTTGCAAGGCAGTCTGCTGTCAGAGCGGCCGCTGCGGTTTCGACCATAATTCCAATTGGAACTTTCGGGTTGAATTCGATTTTTTCGGCAGAAAGCTCATTTCGGACTGATTCTGCAATTTCCAAAGTTTTTTTTACCTGTTCAACGTCTGTTATGAGCGGAAGCATAATTTTTAAATTTCCGAAAACGCTTGCTCTGTAAAGCGCGCGCAACTGGGTTTTTAGCTGCATTGGATTTTCAAGGCTGAGACGGATTGCCCGAAGTCCCATGAGCGGGTTTTTTTCTTCGTTAATGTGAATTTCCGGCGAATTTATAAGCTTGTCGCCCCCTGCGTCCAGTGTGCGAATTGTAACTGGCTTGTCGTTCATTATCTGCAAAACCTGCTTGTACGCTTTGAACTGCTCTTCTTCATCAAAAAGGCTTGAACGCCCGCCGTTTGTTTCGCTCATAAAAAGAAATTCTGTCCTAAAAAGGCCGATTCCGTCCGCGCCTTCTTCAAGCGCGAGCTTTGCTTCTTCGACAGTTCCGATATTTGCGTAAATGTGAAATTTTACGCCGTCTTTTGTCTGAGCTTCGATGTTGCGGAATTTTTCGAGCATAAGCCTGTGAGCTTTTTCTTCGTCGATTTTTTTCTGAAAATTTTCAAGGGAAGTATTGTCCGGATTTGCAAAAACTTCCGCATTGTTGCCGTCAACAACGACAGTTTCGCCGTTTTCGATTTGAGAGGCAATGTTGTCCAATGCAAAAACAGCAGGAATTCCGTAATTTCGTGCCAAAATTCCAACGTGGCTTGAAATTCCGCCTTCGGTCAGCGCAAGACCGGCAATTTTTCGTTTTGAAAGAATGATTGTGTCGCTCGGATTTAATTGAGTTGCAACAATTACAGCTCCATTTGGAACGGTTTCGATGTTAAAAGGATGAAAGTCCAGCATATCGTCCAAAACTTTTCCAAAAATGTCATAAATATCCAGGGCGCGTTCTGCCAGATAGTCGTTTCCGCTTGAGCGAAGCTGTTTTGCGTATTTTGCTGTCTGGCGGTCGAGAACGAATTCAATATTGAGCGAATGTGAATAAAACGCTTTTTTTAGTTCTTTGATGAATTCAGGATCATTTAGCATTAAAAAATAAGTTTCGTAAAGTTGATTTTGAATTTTATTGTCTTTAGATTCGGTGATTTTTTTAGAAATATCTGTCGAAACATTTGCAAGCGATTTTTCAAAACGAGCCCATTGCTGGTTGTGGTCAGATTCTTCTATTTTTTTGCGCGGAATAACTCTCTTGACGGTTTCAGGAACAACAAAAGCCTTGCCAATGCCAATTCCAGACGAAGCCGAAGCACCTAAAAAAACGTTCATAACTGTATTTTAACTTTCGGGATAAAGCCTGTCAAATGACGTTTTTCCGGCAATTGCGGCAAAAAACTTTTTGAATAAAAAAATGCTGAATGCAATTTTGTCCGGAAAAAACTAGCCCGTGCCGGAGCAGCGCGAAGCGTCCGGCCTTGGCGGATGGAGCGAAAAGCGGAACTGCGCAGTGGACGGATTGACGGCGGTTTGCGCTCCAAAAACATTAGAAGAAACCTTAAAATCTCGACAGCGGCGGGGAATTTTTGGTATACTTTTCTATATTTTAATTATTTTGCGCTGCATTTTTGTGGCGACGGAGTTTTTTAATGGCCGATAAAGATTTGTGCCCTTGTGGTTCTGGTAAAACTTACGCTGAATGTTGTGAGCCTATTATTAAAGGAAGCAAAGACGCTCCCACTGCTGAAAGTTTGATGCGCGCCCGCTATGCTTCTTACGTAAAGCACGAAATTGACTTTATTATTAATTCTTGCGAAGAAGGCGAAAAAATTGCTGAAATTGACCGCAAGGCTACTGAACAGTGGTCAAAAGAATCTACATGGCACGGTTTAAAAATTCTTAACACTCAGAAAGGTCAGGAAGCTGATGACGAGGGTCTTGTAGAATTTGAAGCATCTTATACTGACAAAAATCATTTGAACGAAATTCATCACGAAAATGCTTACTTTAAAAAAGTGAATGGAAAATGGCTTTACGAAGTAGGCGATGTAAAACCTATGACGGTGGTCCGCGAAGGAAAAAAAATCGGCCGCAATGACCCTTGTCCATGCGGAAGTGGAAAAAAATATAAGAAATGTTGCGGCCGCTAAAAGGAATGTCCCAAAAGTATTTTTTCTGCTATTTTCGGGCTTGTCTGAAAATCTAAATATTTACAATCATTTAGAGATTGTTAGCCGAGTTTTTTTCAGAAACATCGCAGCGTCAAGCACGGCAATGGCATTTAGAGCTTATTGGGCGGTTCTTTTGTCGTAGAAGGAAGATAGAATGGCACAGATTGTTACGGGTTTTCATGCGATTGAAGAAAAAGTTCGCCGTGCTCTTGACAGCGGAAAAATCGACGGGCTTTCTCTTCAGCTTGCAAAGACTGGCCCGCGCATAAAAAAAATTCTCGAAAGCGCAAAAAAAGCCGGAATTCCGGTTATAAATACCGACAAAAATGCTCTCGACTCGCTGGTAAAAGTTTTGCCGGAAGTTGCGCGTGATCATCGTGGAATCGTAATGGTTGTCGAAGGCGCTTCTGAAAAAGCTGAAAATGATGTTGATTTTGACAGCTGGATTGCTTCTTCAAAAGCCCTGGAAAATGAAAAACAGACTGTAATTGTTTTGGACAGTGTAACCGATCCGCACAATGTTGGCGCAATAATTCGTTCCTGCGACCAGTTTGGTGCAAGTCTTGTCGTAATGCCTGCCCGTCACAGCGCAAACGATTTTTCTGATAACGAAATTATCGCCCGTTCTTCTGCTGGCGCCAGTGCTTACGTTCCTGTCAGCGTTGTAACAAATCTTGTCCGTGCGGTTCAGCAGTTAAAAGACGCTGGATTTTGGGTTTACGGGGCAGATGCTGGCGGAGAAAATATTACAAAATTAAATTTTCCTGCAAAAACCTGCATTGTAATGGGAAGCGAAGGAAAAGGAATTGCACGTCTTTTGGAAGAGCAGTGCGATTCAGTTGTTTCGATTCCAACTTGCGGAAAAATTGACAGTCTGAATGTTTCTGTTGCGGCTGGTGTGCTTTTGTATGAAGTTTATCGTCAGAAAATTTAATAAAATGTTTTTGCGTTAAAAAGAAACTGCATTATAATAAGATAAATATGAGGCCTAACTTTTTATTTGAAGACGAAAAATCTTCCGACAGCCTTACAAAGCTTTATACGCGGGATGTAGTCGTTGATTACGTAAATTTTATGGTTGCAGAGGGAATCCCGTTTTCTCTTGCAATCGTAGATATTGATAATTTTAAATACGTAAACGACACTTACGGGCATATTACAGGCGACAAAGTTCTGATTGAAGTTGCAGAAAGAATTAAAAAAGTTATTGAAGGTAAAGGTTTTGTAGGACGCTTTGGCGGAGATGAATTTTTAATTGTTTTTCCAGAAATAACCGATTATAAGGAAGTTTGGGAAAATGCCCACAAGCTCATGAATTTTATGAATTCAAACGAAATCAAGGATTTTCTTGGGCTTTATGTGACAATAACTATGGGGATAAGCCGCTTTCCTGAAGATGATTCAACTTACGAAGGCTTGCTGGAAACTGCCGACAAGGCTTTGTATCGCGGAAAAAACAAAGGCAGAAACTGTTTTATAATCTATCTGCCGGAAAAACACGCAAATATTGAACTGAAAACCGAAAAAGATCGCTCGCAAAGCTCAATGTATCTGCATTTTAACGTGTTTAGAATGCTTACGAAAATTGAAAAACTGGATACAGGCATAAAAATGCTCTTTAATTTTTTGAGTTCGTACTTTATGGCTGATCATATTTGTATTCAAAAAGGCGATAAAATCTATTTTGAAAAAGTTCATAAGCTGTCGCGCACAAAGGATTTTTTGCCGATTGACTTGTCGCTTGTTGACCACGCAATGAACGCTCCGGCGGATTTTTTTTATGTTAATCAGCTTGAAGCTCTAAATTCGTCTAATCAAACCGAACTTGCCAGCCAGTATTCTGCTCAGCGGATAAAGGCGGCTTTTGCCTGCAAAATTGCAAAGGCGGAAGATGGAGAGCTTGTTATTCTTCGTGTTGACTCGACCATAAAGCGAATTTGGCAGCACGGCGAAATGGACATTTACATTACGACAGCTAAAGTTTTGGAAATGCTCTATAACAGCGGCAGATTTGTTTTGGAATAATTTAGTTTGTTGAATGTCAAATTTTGAAAAGAATAACAGGTTTTTGTTGACGTAAATCATGCTTTAAAAATAGAGTCCAAACAGAATGTCTGCAAGATTTACGTCTGTTTGCCGGATTAGTAGGCTGGGTTTTAGTTTAAAAATTTTTTTACTGTTTCGGCGATTTTGTCGTCCTTGCAGTCTTTGAAGAAGAGGTCGCTGAATTTTTCGCCGGCAAATGCTCCTTTTACGAGTTCTTTGTCGAGAGATTCGAGAATTTCTGTAAATGGCTTGAATGCGGCTTCGCGCACGCCGTCAAGAATTTTTTTGTTGCGCTGTTCTGGAACTGCGCGTTCTTTTGGATAACCGCCGCCGAAATTTTCTGAAAAAAGTTTTTCAAAAATATATTCGAGATTTAAATCTCCGCCCCAGCCAAAACCGAGCGCAAATGGAAGTGAAATTGCGTTTCCGTCGTTAATTTGTGCAAAAGTGTAGGCATCGAGAGGGCTTGCAACGTGTCCGCAGATTACGCCAGGAAAACTGTTAAGCGCGAGCATTGCTCCTTCGCCAGTGCCACATCCTGTTACGACAAAATCAGCTGCCTTTGAGTTGAGGAGTGTTGCTGCCAGAATTCCGTTTTGAACGTAAGTGAGCTGTGCTTTGTCGTCTGCACTGTACATTCCGTAGTTTACAACTTCAAAACCATGTGCGTCGGCAACTTTTTTGAGCGCATTAAAAATAACTGCGTTTTTTGCAGCCTGAGAATTTTCGTTGATAAGAGCAATTTTCATATTGAACCTCACAATTTTTTTATAACAGATTGAGTCTAACAAAAAAAATGAAAAATTTCATCAATGGAATTGGAATTTTGTAATTTTAATTTTGCGGCAAGGATTGGAGCAGCGCGAAGCGTCCGGCTTTTGCCGGATGTAGCGAAGAGCGGAACTGCGGAAAGCCTGGTTTTTGCAAAGCAAAAAGCCGCCCTTATTTTAGAAATTTTTCTTTTATCTGCTCGATATTTTCGCATTTTAGCTCCTTGGCGAGGGCAAATTCTTGTTCGGCAAGGTCATTTTGGCCGTTTTTTAAGTATGCGACTCCGAGATATGCGTGGATTACGGCGATTTTCGGCGCGAACTCTGCGCCTTTTTTAAGGCTTTCGATTGATTTTTCGAGGGAGTTTCCTTCTTCGAGGTAGAGCATGCCCAGACTTGCCCATCCTTCGCCTTTTTGTTCGTTCATTTTGATGGCGTTTTTGTAGGCTTCTTCGGCTTTTTGGTAATTTTTTAAGGTTTGCCAGTCCATTCCGAGTGTAACGTAATTCCGGTAATCCGGTTTTTTTTCGAGTGATTTTTCCATCCAGATTGCCGCGTTCTCAAAATCCTCTTTAGCTGAATAAATGTTTGAAATAAAGGCAAAAATCAATTCATCGGAATAGCGGGTCTGTTTTTCGAGAGCTTCGTTAAAAAGTTCGAGCGCCTGGTCATATTTTCCGGCTCCGTAAGCGGTGACTGCCTGCTGTACGCTTGAATCTCCAGGCTTTGTGCACGAAAAAAATAAAACAGGACTAAAAAGAATAGCGCTTGAAATAAAAATTTTTCTTAATTTTTTTAACATAAGGTAAGAATAACAGTTTTGCAATTGTAAAATCAACATCGGCACTTTATAATTGAATGAAATGACTAATTTGTTACCAATTGCCAGCGGAAAAGGTGGTGTCGGAAAAAGTTCCTATGCTGTAAACCTTGCGACAGTTCTGGCTCAAAAAGGAAAAAATGTTATTCTTGCGGATTTGGATTTTGGCGGAGCGAATTTGCATACTTTGCTCGGCTTAAAAAACAATCGCGCCGGTCTTGGCAATTTTATTTATCGTCAGACTGAAGATTTTTCTTCTCTTTTGCAAGGAACGCAGATTCCCGGTTTGAAGTTTATTGCGGGCGACTGTATGTATCCAGGAACTGCAAATATGGACAATTCGTCAAAACGCAGGATCATAAAGGCTCTTAACGCTCAGGAAGCAGATTATGTAATTTTGGATTTGGGAGCTGGAACAACTTATAACACTCTGGACTTTTTTCTGCTCACATATAATTCGCTTTTGGTAACAACGCCCGAATTGACTTCGATTTTGAATGCGTACAGTTTTTTGAAGGCGGCGGTTTTCCGGTTCTTTATGAGGCAGTTTAAGGCAAAGAGTCCGGAAAGGGAATTTATAAACGGGTATTTGAAAAGTGCGGAAACTGGCAGCGATGCGGATTTTGTTGAACTTGTCAAAAAAATCTGCAAAAATTTTCCAGAGACCGGAAAATCTGCAAAAACAGAGCTTTTAAAATATAGACCGCAAGTTATATTCAACCAAGGACAAAATTCTGCCGATTTAGAAATGGCAAAGAGATTGCGTTCGCTTATTCAAAAAAAACTTGGCATAAATATGGATTTTGTCGGTTTTTTGCCAAAAGACGAACAGGTGAGTTTTTCAGTTGCCTTGAGAAAGCCTCTGGCACTTGCAAATCCGGGTTCTGGTTTTGTGAGGGGAATTGAAACTTCTGCGGAAAGAATTATGATTCACTCTTACAGATACAACGAACTCAACGGTTTTGAAGCAGATGATATTTCGAAAGATAAGGATTTAAAGATTCTTGATAAAGAATTTACGGCTGCATCGGCAGAAAAATAGATGCTGACGCGGTAATTTTAATGGGAGCAAAACAAATGGATTTACAGCTTATTTTAGATTCAGTAAAAGAAACCAGCGATTTATCTCAAAAATATTTTTTGGATTTGGGAAATTTATTTCCATCGCTTTTGAATAAAGAAATAAGCCCTTCGCTTAGAAATTTACAGGCGGTTATTAAAGAATTAAGCGAAAATAACGAAAAATCGACTGCGGCAGAAAAAGAAGTTTTTAGCAATTCACAAGATAAATACAAACCTTTTCTCGACCAGCTCAACAGCAAAATCGAAACTCTCTCGGAGCTCGACAAATTTATTGCCGGCGTAAAAGAAGATTCTGAACAAATGGAGCTTATTGCCTTGAATGCAATGGTAATTTCGATAAAATCAGGCGAAAAAGGCCAGGCATTCAGCCGTATTACGGAAAATTTGCAGCGTCTTTCTAACGATATGTTCCAGTATTCTGACCAGCTTTTGGCGGAAGAAAAACAGCTTATTGAACACATAAATAAACTTAAGGATATTTTTTCTGGAATTTTGGCTTCGCAGGAAAATGTTTCGACAAGCGGAAACGCAGGTTCTCAGAAAATTGAGTCAATCATCAGTTCGATTTCTGCTCCTCTTTCGGCAATGGACGGCGACATTGAGTTGATTTATCCTCCGATTCAGAAAGCGATGGAAAATTTGCAGCTTCAGGATATTATTCGCCAGGGACTTGAACACGTGACAGCCTGCCTTAAGGAAGTAAAAACTCAGACAGAAGTTCCTGGAAGCGATGAAGAACTTGATTCGGTTTGCTTTAACATTGCGCTTTATGAACTTTGCGTCGATGTTTTGAGCGATATTATAAATTATGTTTCTAAAGGCTTTGTCGAGTTTGACGAAAAATGGAACGATGTAACAGAAAAACTTGAATCAATTAAATCTCAAAAAAATAATTTTTCGGCCCGTTTTTTGGACGAAACTTCTGGAAGCGAAGAAAATATTGCAGCTCGCCTTTCTGCGGTAATCGGCAGGTTTAAGGAGATGATGGACGGTTTTAACAGTTATCATCTTGTTCAGAAAGATTTGCTCCACGTAACTCAGAGCATAAACGAAAAAGCTCGCACAATGTACACGGTTTTTGGAAATCTTCGCCCTGTTATGAGCAGACTGCATCACGTGCGCATTTTGCAGCAGATTGAAGTTGCAAAAAACGAAGCGATAAAACAGGTAAAAGATTCTGTAACGGACATGGACAACTTGATTAACTCTTCAAACTTGTCTCTCGATTCTATGGAAAAACTTTTGTCTGTATTTATTCACGAAGCATCGAATCTTCTTGTTGAATTTAACAATTCTATTACAAAAGACAATCAGAGCATGATGGATTTGCGCAAAGAAAAAACTGAGTTTTTTGATGAGCTTCAGATTACACAGAAAAATCTTTACGAAATAATCGCTCATTTTGATGTTTTCCCTGAAGGTTTTGACGAAAAATGCAGACTCGTGGCGGAAGATCTTTCTGGAATAAACAATCTGAACCTTAAATTAAAAAAATGCCGCGACGATTTGTCTGAGCAGGTAAAAGAGCTTTCGTCTGTGCGTTCAAGACTTTTTGCAGCGAAAAATATTTCTGAATGGAACATAAAAAATTCAAAATTTAGCGAAATTATAAATCATTTTACGATTACGGCTCATAAAGAAACAGCCGGAAAGATCGGCGGTTTTGAAATTGAACATGGAGCAGAGCAGGGAGAAATCACTTTCTTCTAATTTTTTACATGAACCGCTATTTTGACCTTCATTTTAATAGAAATATTGTTACTCTTTATCCTGGAGAATATTGGTCTTCGACAGGCCCTGAGATGATCTCCACTGTTTTGGGGTCATGTGTAAGCATTGCCCTTTTTGATCCGATTGCAAAAGTCGGCGGAATGAATCATTTTATGCTTGCAAGGGACTCTAATTTGGATATTGACGGTTCTCAGGACAGACGTTTGGGCCGTTTTGGAGAATACGCAGTTGAGATGCTTGTTGCCGACATGGAAAAAAAAGGCGCATTGTTAAAAAGATGCTTTGCAAAAGTATTTGGCGGAGGAAATATATTTAATTCTTCTGAGCCTCAGAGCGGAAGATCTCTTGTCGGGGCTGCAAATATTGATTTTGCATTCGAATATTTAAAATCTCACAACGTTGAGATAAAAAGTTCTGACACTGGCGGAAATTTGCCACGGAAGATTTTTTTTGATCCGGTTAACTCAAAAGTATTTTTAAAGCACATAGATTCGCACAATCCGGACGATGAGGATTCCATAAAATCTAAAGAGCAAAAATATCTAGAATACCTTGCAGAATTAAACCGTCTTGCAAAAGGCTTGTAAAATTTTAAAGCTAAAAATTAGCTTTTTTAGAAACTTCTTCAAATGCTTTTTCGACATCGGCCTCGATATATGAAAGAATTTTTTCTGGATTTAAAATCAAAATAAAAGATTCTTCACGGCGCGCAACCGATTTTACAAAATCCTGCCCTTCTTTTATTCCATAGTCTTTTGAGTCGGCTTGAATTATGTTGAGCCGGCTCACGACATCAACTTTGTCGGCGAGAATTCCAAGCAAGACCGGTTTTTCGTTTTTTTGAGGAATTTCCATTATGATTACCTGAGTTCCCGTTAAATCGTCAGAAACTTCAAAACCAAATAACTTACGCAAATCGGCAATTGAAACCACTCCGCCACGCACATTCATCACGCCTTTTAAGTAAGGCAAGGAATTTGGAATTGGAGTGATTGTTTCAAATTCAAAAACTTCTTTTACATACTTGACTGGAAGAGAAAACATTTCATCTTTTAAATTGAACGAAAAAAACGATTCTGTAGAAAAATGACTTTCATTCATAATTTGACGTCTCCTAAAACTGACGATAGAATTATTATACAAGAAAATTTGCAAAATTTGAAATTTTTAGAATTCTCTTGCAAATGATAGAAATTGCTTTGGGGAGCTTAGTTTGGCTGCAAAAAAAGAAAAAAAATCAAATATTATAAAATGGACGGAAACCGCCGGAATTGAATCTGCTGAGAAGCTAAAGATCGAACTGCAAAAAGCGATAGACGAAAATCCGCTTGTTTTTATTGATTTAAGTGAGCTTGAAGATATTGATCTTTCGGGAATTCAATTGATTTTGGCCGCAAAAAAAGAAGCTGATGCCAAGAAGAAAAAATTTTTGTTAAAGGACAATATTCCTCCTGCAATTTTAGAATACGTTTGTGGCTGCGGAGTTTCTTTTGAAGATTTAATCGACAAAACAGAATCAAAATCGGAGGAGAGTAAAAATGCTTGAACAAATCAGCTCAGTTTTTCTTGAAGAGGCAAATGAACTTTTGGACAATCTCGAAGAACAGCTTTTGACGCTTGAGGAAAATCCTGCCGATTCAGAAACAATAAGCGCTGTTTTTAGGGCGATGCACACAATAAAAGGCTCATCGGCAATGTTCGGATTTAATTCAATTTCTGAATTTACGCACGAAGCCGAGTCCGCAATGGATCAGGTTCGAAACGGGATTGTTCCTGTTTCAAATGAACTTATAGATTTGCTGCTCAAAGCTCGCGATCATATTCGCTTTATGCTCGATGCCGGTCAGGAAATTACGCCGGAAATCATGCAGACCTCGCAAACTTTAATTCTTGCTTTTAAAACTTACGTTGCTAGAAATGGCGGAACTGTTTCAGAAGATGCGGCAAATTTGACCGGAAATCCTTCCCAAAAGCAAAATCCTGCCGCAAAACCAAAAGAACCGGATTCGACTTACCGAATAAAATTTAGACCAAGCAAAAAAGTTATGCAGAACGGAACTCGCCCTGAGCTTTTGGTCAAAGAACTTTCAGAAATGGGAAATGCGACTGTCGTTTCTTTTTATGATTCTTTGCCGGAACTTTCAAAGCTTAACGCAGAAGAATGTTATTTTTCGTGGGATATAATTCTTACGACACAAAAAACGGAAAATGATATTAAAGATGTTTTTATTTTTTTGGACAATGAATCTTCATTCACCGTCGAAAAAATCGAATTGAATCCGGGCGAAAATCACAGAATTGGTGAAATTCTCATTGACCGAAACGATGTTTCTAAAAACCAGATTGATTCGGTTATGCAGGAACACAAGCAGCTTGGGCAGATTCTCGTAGAAAAGCAGCTTGTTTCTAACCAGCAGATTAAGTCGGCTTTGGCAGAACAGCAGCATTTTAAGGCAATGAACGGCGAAAATCCTGTGTCAGGCTCATCGCCTTCTCAGAGTTCAATTCGTGTAAGTTCTGAAAAACTGGATTCTCTCGTAGATTTAATTGGCGAACTTGTAACTTTTAATGCGCGTCTTGAGCAGCTTGCAATAGAAAAAGATTTGCCTGTTTTAAAAAATTTGAGCGAGCAGAGCTCGCGGCTTGCGGTTTCTTTGCGAGACACTTCCCTCGAGATTCGGATGCTGCCAATTGGAACGCTCTTTACAAGATTCCGCCGCACTGTTCGTGATCTTGCTGAACAGCTCGGAAAACAGATTGATTTGGTTATTGAAGGAGCAGAAACTGAACTTGATAAGACTGTTGTTGAAAAACTCAACGATCCGCTTCTTCATTTAATCCGAAATTCTGTAGACCACGGAATTGAACTTCCTGTTGAGAGAATTGCAAACAAAAAAAATCCTAAGGGAACTGTAACTCTTTCAGCAAAACATCAGACTGGAGCGGTAGTAATTACTATTTCTGACGATGGAAAAGGCCTGGATAAAGAGGCGATCAGGAAAAAAGCAATAGAAAAAAAATTGATTTCGGAAGAGGAGAAAATCTCTGAATCGGAAATTTTTCATCTTATTTTTCAGCCGGGATTTTCGACTGCAAAACAGGTTTCAAATATATCAGGCCGTGGCGTCGGCCTTGATGTTGTAAAAAAAGACGTGCTCTCGCTTGGAGGCTCTGTTTCGATTGAGTCAAAACCGAACAAAGGCACAAGTTTTATTCTAAAAATTCCGCTTACGCTTGCAATTATCGACGGAATGCTCACTCAAGTAGGAAACACAAAGTATATAATTCCTGTAAGTACGATTTCTGAATGTCTTTTTTTTGAACAGACTGGCAAAAAAGCCGAAACTCTTTTTCCTCATACGCTTGTTCACGGAAAAGACATTCCTTGCATTGATTTGCGGAAATTTTTTAAGATTCCAGAATCATATTTAAAGAAGAAAGAAGTTGTTACAATAAATTCTCAAGAAGGGCAGGTCGGAATTATTGTCGATAAAATTTTGGGAAGTCATCAGACCGTAATCAAGCCTCTTGGAAAACTTTACCAGAATTGTCTTGGAATAAGCAATTCGACAATTTTGGGAGATGGTTCTGTAGCTCTAATTCTCGATGTCTATAAATTGGCTGATTTAGTCAATTCAAAAGAAACAGGAAAAAAATAATGTGCGAAATTGGATTTTTTGCTCCTGCAGAGCTGACAGATTCTCAGTTTCATAAACTTTCCAAATTTATTCATACAAATGTTGGGATAAAAATGCCGGACGAAAAACGGCTTATGGTTCAGTCCCGCCTTGCAAGCCGCTTAAAAAGCCTAAAAATGAACA
This sequence comes from Treponema sp. UBA7567, assembly GCF_002476655.1. Classification (NCBI taxonomy): domain Bacteria; kingdom Pseudomonadati; phylum Spirochaetota; class Spirochaetia; order Treponematales; family Treponemataceae; genus Treponema; species Treponema sp. UBA7567. The sequence continues at coordinate 25,428 of NZ_DLLH01000027.1, read as the reverse complement.
ATTTTGACGACTATTTAAAATTTGCTTTTTCAAACACTCCGGAAGGAAATGAAGAAATTGCTCTTATGATAAATGCGGTTACGACGAACCTGACAAATTTTTTTAGGGAAAATGTGCATTTTGAGTATTTAACCAATGTTGTTCTTCCAGAACTTGCACAAAAAAATGAAAAAAAAATTGAACTTTGGTCGGCGGGATGTTCAAGCGGACAGGAACCTTACACGCTTTCTATTGTTTTGCAGGAGTTTATGAGAAAAAATCCAGGCAAAATAGAAGATTATTCAATTCTTGCAACGGATATTTCGTCAAAAGTTTTGGATAAGGCGCTTGATGCGGTTTATCCGATGTCGGAAGTAGAAAGTTTGAGCTATGACTTAAAAAAACGATATTTTTTTAAAAGCAAAGATTTAACAAATCCTTGCGTGCGTTTAAAACCGCAAATTCGTGAAAAAGTTGTTTTTGAAAGGCTGAATTTTATGGATTCGGTTTATCCAAAAACCACTCAAAAAAATGCGATTTTCTGCCGGAATGTGTTGATTTATTTTGACAAAGCAACTCAGGAGAGCGTAATCCGCAAACTTTTGCAGCATTTAGTTCCGGGAGGATACTTATTTCTCGGACATTCGGAGACGGTTTTCGGAATGGAGTTGCCGTTAAAAACGGTTGGACCGACAATTTTTAAAAAAGAGTAAAAAAAGTAAAAATAGGCGGGCTTAAATTCGGTTTTGTGAATAAGCGCAGAATTTGAATTTTTTCCTGACAAAAAACGGACAAAAAAAATGATTATAAAAGTTTTGGTAATTGACGATTCTTCGCTCGTAAGACAGACCTTGTCGCAGGTTCTTGAAACAGATCCAGAAATTCATGTAATTGGAACAGCTACTGATCCGATTGTTGCTGTTCACATGCTTCAAAATGAACGCCCAGACGTAATTATTTCCGACATTGAAATGGCCCGGATGGACGGACTTACTTTTTTGCGAAAGATGAATGAAACAATTGACCCGATTCCAATCGTAATCTGTTCTGCACTCGTAAAAAATAATTCTCCGGAAGAGTTAAAGGCCTATGATCTAGGTGCATGCAAAGTTATTTTAAAGCCGTCTTTTCAAACAAAACAGTTTCTCGAAGAGTCAAAAATTCGTCTTTGCGATGCGGTAAAATCTGCATACAGCTGCACTGGAAAAATCAAGCAGCTGATTCCTTCTCAGGCGATGTCACATTCTTCTGCTGTAAAAAAATCATCTGTTCAAAAAAACGAGGAAGTTTTTAACCTTGCAGAAAACGACATTCAAAGGCGGTCTGTTGAACCGAAGTATACTGCCGATGTTATTATGAAAAAGCCTGATATTCAGATTGCAAATTCTCTCGGAGTTTCTGAGCCAGTTGTCGTGGTTGGCGCAAGTACAGGCGGAACTGAGGCTTTAAAAGACTTTTTGGGCGCTTTGCCGGAAGATTGTCCTGGAATGGTCGTTGTTCAGCATATGCCAGAGCACTTTACACAGGCTTTTGCCGAAAGATTGGACAGACTTTCAAAAGTCACCGTAAAAGAAGCTGCAAACGGCGATGTTGTAAAAGTTGGAACGGTTTTGATTGCTCCAGGAAACAGTCATCTGCTTTTAAAGAGAGAAGGAAATTCATACTTTGTTGAAATAAAAGATGGTCCCCTTGTAACAAGGCACAGGCCTTCTGTCGATGTTCTTTTTCGTTCTGCTGCGCGATATGCCGGAAAAAATGCAATCGGCGTAATAATGACCGGAATGGGAGACGATGGTTCTCACGGAATGAAGGAAATGCACGACGCCGGAGCCTACAATATTGCCCAGGACGAAAAAACAAGCATTGTCTGGGGAATGCCGGGCGAAGCCGTAAAAGCCGGAGCCGTCGATAAAGTGCTGCCTTTGGACAAAATCGCGGAAGAAGTCTGCACAAAAGCAAAAATTATGCATATGAATTTTAATCATATAAAAACGTGTTATTAAAACAGAAAATGAGTAATTAAATGGTAGAATGTAAATAAGTTTGTATTGCAACTTAAGGAGATGAACTAAATATGTCGAAAAAAATTCTTGCAGTTGATGATTCTGTTTCTATAAGGAAGAGTATTTCTTTTATTTTGGGTCAGGAAGGCTATGAAATTGTAGAAGCCGAGGATGGAGTTGACGGACTGGCAAAAGCAAAGGCTGATAAATTCAATTTAATCATCACAGATATAAATATGCCGAATATGGACGGAATTGAGTTTACAAAAGAACTCAGAAATACCAACGGTTATAAATTTACGCCGATAATCGCCCTTACAACAGAAAATCAATCGTCAAAAATGGAAGAAGGCAAGGCTGCAGGAGCTACAGGCTGGATTGTAAAGCCATTTACTTCAGAAAAACTTATTGCCATAGTCAAAAAAATAATCGGATAGAAAATGTCTTTTAGTGAGAGGTCTTTATGAAAAGTATTCGCCATGCAGTTACCGGATTTGTAGCACTTGTTTCAGTATTTTTAGGAATTTCGTTAGCTGGAATTTCAATATTTTTTGCCAGCGATGCAGTAGATATTACATCAAATCATGGAATAAGCGCTCTTATTTATACGACAAAAGAACTTATAGTTGAAGAAATTCAAGCAAATCTTGATGTTGTAAAGGCTCTTGCAACCCGCGAAGATTTACGCTCAAACCTCTCTATAAGGGAAAAAGCTCTTATTTTAAAAGGTTCTGAAAAGAATTTTTCTGGGGCAAATTATTTTGTTTTGGCAGACAAGGATGGACACGGATATACATCGAACGGAAACAGATGCGAGATTAGTGAACGCGAGTATTTTAAACAGGCTATAAACGGAAAGCCTTCAGTTGACGGTCCTGTAATTGCAAAAACGACGGGCGCGCTTGCGCTTTATTTTGCAGTTCCTCTGCGTGACGAAAAAGACAATATTTCTGGAATTCTTGCAATGAAGACAGATACAAGTCTTTTGGACGAGTTTACGGAAGATATGGATTTTGTTAAGGGGACAGAATCTTTTATAATCAACAGAAAAGACGGAATTTTGATTGCAAATACCATTGCGGCCGCAAAAGGCAGCAACTCAACTTTCGAAGCGCTTTCAGTGGAAAATAACATTTTTAAAAGTCTTGCCACTATTAGCAAAAAGATGATGAATGGTGAATCTGATATTGAAAAAATAAAATTTCACGGCCAAAAGTATTACACCGCTTACTCTTCAATTGGAGATGAAAAAATTTCGACAGACTGGGCATTTTCAATTATGGTTCCAGAAAAAGCGTTTATGAGTTCCGTTGATATGATGAAAATCCTTATGTTTGTAGTAACTCTGATTTTTGTTGTAGGTTCAGTGGTTATTTCATGGATTTACGCCTCATCAATTTCAAAACCGCTCAATAGCATACGTGATGCGCTTGCAAGCATTTCGAACGGAGATCTTGTTATAAAGGAAAAAGATTTAAAGCTTGTTGAAAAACTCAGAAAGCGTAAAGATGAACTTTGTGATATGAGCATTGCGCTTTCGAACATGGTTACCTCGCTTATAAAAACTATTCAGTCTGTGCGCGAAGCCGCAATGAACGTTCGTGCAGGCGGTGAACAGCTTTCTTCTTCGAGCCAGGCTGTTTCTTCCGGGGCAAGTGAACAGGCCGCTTCTACTGAAGAAATGAGCGCAACAATGGAGCAGATGACGAGCAATATTCGTCAGACGGCTGATAACGCGACAAAAACAAGCCAAATTGCCGCAAAAACGAATGCAGACAGTGAGGCTGGAGGTCTTGCCGTAAACGAGGCTGTAGAAGCTGTAAAAACAATTTCTGAAAAAATCGGGGTAATCGAAGACATTGCCGGACAGACAAATATGCTTGCTCTTAACGCTGCAATTGAAGCTGCTAGAGCAGGAGATGCTGGAAAAGGCTTTGCGGTTGTTGCAAGCGAGGTTAGAAAGCTTGCAGAACGCACACAGGCATCTGCTGCAGAAATCAGTGAAATTTCTGTTCATACTTTGGCAACTGCAGAAAACGCAGGAAAAATGATTGGCGGGCTGGTTCCTTCAATCGAAGAAACTTCAATGCTTATTCAGGAAATTGCTACAGCAAGCCGTGAGCAGGATAACGGAGCGCAGCAGGTTTCTACGGCAATTGTTCAGCTTGACAGCGTTGTTCAGCAAAATGCAAGTGCTGCCGAAGAAATGGCTGCTATGGCGGAAGAACTCAGTTCTGAAGCGCATAAACTTGTTCAGACGATTGCATTCTTTAAAACTCCGGACGAGTTTAATCAAAATGTGGCAGAAACCGAAGAAATACTTAAAAATTCTGTAGAAAAAACGGAAGAGCAAAAAAAACAGAAAAAGGAAGACAAAACTGAATTTGAAAATTCTGCTGAAAAAAAGGTAGTTGAAGAAAAAAAAGAAGAAAAAATTTCTGAAAAACCGAAAGACAATCCGATTTCGGGAACTGTTGTTCGAAAAACAACTGCCGATTTAATAAAAGACGCAGATTTTGAGGAATTTTAAACGCAGATGAAAAATTCATTTTTAACGTTTTTATTAGATTCAAATATTTGCGCAGTAGAAATTACAAATGTTCTCGAAGTTCTGAATTATGGAAATTTTACGATAATTCCTGGTGCAAAAAATTATATTGAAGGACTGATTTATTCTCGCGAGCAGGGAATTACGGTTATCAATTTGAGAAAAAAATTCGGCTTAAAAGAAAAAGAGCCGGACAAAAGTACTAAAATTATCGTTATTTCCGTAAAAAAAGAGGAAGAAGAGAGCGAAAAAATAACGCTTTATGGTTTGGTTGCAGACCAAGTTTTGGACGTGCAGAATCTTGAAGAAGAAGATGATGTTGAGTCAAAATGCAAAAGTTCAATCCCTAAAGAAAATATTAAAAAAATCTTGAAATTCGAAGATAAAAATATTTTTATTCTTGGTCTTGAAGATTTGTAAATAATTTGTCAGAATTCAACGAGCGCTTTTTAAGGCGAAATAATTTTGTTAAATATGACGGCGTAATTTTATTGACCTTACAAAGTCATTTTTATATCTTTAAAGTAATAATTATTGGAGGCTATAAAAAAATGGCAAAAGCATTTGAAATGAAAGACTTTGACCTTACTGGCAAAGTAGCTTGGATTACAGGCGCTTCTTATGGCATCGGTTTTGCAATTGCAAAAGCATTCCATGCTGCTGGCGCAAAAATCGTTTTTAACGACCGTGGACAGGAACAGTTGGAAAAAGGTTTTGCAAACTACAAAGAAAACGGAATCAACGACGTACACGGATATATCTGCGATGTTACAAAAGAAGATCAGGTTATTGAAACTGTTAAAAAAATCGAAAAAGATGTTGGCGTTGTAGATATTCTTGTAAACAATGCTGGAATTATCAAGAGAATCCCGATGACAGAAATGTCTGCAGAGGACTTCCGCGCTGTAATCGATGTAGACCTTAACGCTCCATTCATCGTTTCAAAAGCAGTAATTCCTGGAATGATTAAAAAGGGACACGGAAAAATCATCAACATCTGTTCTATGATGTCTGAACTTGGACGCGAGACTGTATCTGCATACGCTGCTGCAAAGGGCGGACTTAAAATGCTCACAAAGAACATCTGTTCTGAGTACGGCGCAGACAACATCCAGTGCAACGGAATCGGACCTGGATACATTGCGACACCGCAGACAGCTCCTCTCCGCGAGAAGCAGCCTGACGGCTCACGCCATCCGTTCGACCAGTTCATCTGCGGACGCACACCGGCTGGACGCTGGCTTGACGCAGAGGAACTCGCAGGACCAGCTGTATTCTTGGCTTCTGACGCTTCAAACGCAGTAAACGGACACATCCTTTACGTAGACGGCGGAATCCTTGCATACATCGGAAAACAGCCTAAGTAAGCAGTAATGCAATAATTTGAAAAGCCCTTCGGTTTTGCAATCGAAGGGTTTTTTTATGAAAAATTTAAATGCAAAACAGATATTTTATGCGTTAGCGATTGCAGTGGTTGTCTGGCAAGTGCGAAGCACCGGAGGCGCGTTAGACGCCGTAGCCACGGAAAGCGCGGCCTGTGTGTTTTTTAGTGCGGAATTGTGTTTTTTTTATGTTTTTGCCGCCATTTGGCTGGCGGGCAATGCCGTTTTTGATTTTTTTGAGCAGTTACAGGAAACGCCCAAAATAAAAAAAGCGACAGATTTATTATCCATCGCTTTTTAGAAAATTATATTTTGTGGCTGCAAATTGTTAGCTGGTTGCTAGCGGACAGTTAGACTTCTTCGGCGCTGCTCTTAAAGCAGGCAATGCCTTCGGCCATGTATTTTTCGCGGAGCTTTTGGCAGATTGCGATTATTTTTTCAGCCTCTTCTTCCTGACAGTAAATTATGTACATTATGTTGAGCTGTGGCCAAATTGCGTCTCCGAGGCGTGGATTTGAATAGCCGGCTCCCATTACGTTTGCCAGTTTTGTGTAACGGGCGGCGACTTTCTGTTCCTTAAATTCTTCCATAAAGTCTTCTTCGAGCGCCTGGGAAGTAATAATTTCCAGCCGTGTCAATTTTCCGGCGTGTTTTCTGATATTTTCGATATATGACATTTTATTCTCCATAAAGACCTCCTCTCCGACTTTTGTTTTTATTTATTGCCGGACTGTTTTGTTTCAATTGCCTTTTGCTTTGCGGCTTTTTTTGCGGCCTTTTTAAGCCGTCGGCTATTAAAGATATAGTAAATTGACGGCATAATAAAGAGCGTCATTAACGAACCGAATGTCATTCCTCCGAATACTGTGAGTGAAATTGGTTGCATTGAAGACGAGCCTTCTCCTGGGAAGAATGCCATTGGAGCAAGCGAGATTACGGTTGTCAATGTTGACATAAGAATTGGGCGCAGGCGGTTGCGTGCTGCCTGAATACATGCTTCTTCGAGTTCGTAGCCACGTTTTCTAAGAAGGTTTGTGTAGTCAACAAGAACAATACCGTTGTTTACAATTGTTCCGACAAGAACCAGAACGCCCATGATTGTAATTACGTTAAGTTGGTTTCCAGTGAGCGCATAAATTGTCATTACGCCGATAAACGACAATGGAATTGTAAGAATTACAATGAACGGGTCGAGCATTGATTCAAACTGAGATGCCATTACTACGAATACGAGGAAGGCTGCAAGAATGATAACAAGGCCGAAGTTAAACACTGCTTCCATCATGTCTTCGAGGTCGCCAGAATAACTGATAATTACGCCGTCTTCTTTTGTAATGTTCTGTTCGATAAGTTTTACAACTTCTTTTTGAACATCGCCGATAGAAAGTCCTTCGTTTGGCTTTGCAGTTACGTGAATGATTCGCGACTGATTTTCGCGGAAAATTGTAACAGGAGCGGTTGATTCTTCATAATGCGCAAAACTTGAAAGAGGAATTCTCTTTCCGCTTGAAGTTACCATGGAAATTGAGTCGAGATCGCCAAGTCGTTCGCGGTCTTTTTCCGAAACGCGGACAACAACATCAATATCGTCTCCGTTTTTTGTAAACCGGCTTGCGGTTTTTCCGTTGATTACGCCTGCTATTTCTGAACCGACTGTATAAACGTTAAGTCCGAATTCCTGCATTCTGTCGCGGTCAAAAATAATATTTGCCTGTGGAAGTCCGTCTTCAAGGTCTGAATCTACTTCGCTTACCCAGTCTTTTCCTTTTTCTTCGAGAACTTTGCGAACTTGGCGTGAAGTTTCCATTACAAGATCCAGATCGTCTGATTTAATGTTTACAGATACACCGGAAGAACTTGAAGCGCTGTTTGCATTTGCGGCAAAACTCAAGGTTGCTCCTGGGAACATTGTAAAGTATTTTCTGAGCTTTGCTTTTGCTGTTTTTTCGTTGTCGTATCCTGGCAGACGGTCTTTTGGTTCGTACAAGCTGAATGTTACAGAACCTGTATTTGTTTCTGATGATGAAGAAATCATGCTTGTTCCGCCGACTGTTACGCTTGAATATTTAATGCCTTTTAATTCTTCGAGAGCCATTGTTTCAAATTCGCGGATAACATCTTCCGTAATTGAAAGTTTTGTTCCTTGCGCAAGTTTAAAGTCCACTTCAACGCTGTTAGCAGCAGAGGCCGGCATAAAGACGAATCCAACTAGTTTAATTGCGCCCATTGAAACAAAGAAGAGAACAACAATTGCCGCAATAAATGTTTTTCTGTGGTGAAGTACAAATGCAACTCCTGACGCATATTTTTCATCAAGTTTGTCAAAGAAGTTGTTAAAAAACTTGTTTATGGCATAAGCAAAACCTCTGCCTTCGTTTCTTGTTCCGCCGACTTTAGATACATATTTTGAACACAAAACCGGAACCAAGGCAATGGCAACGACAAGAGAAGACATAAGCGAGAAAATGATTGTGTATGCCAAATCGTTGAACATCTGTCCCATCATGCCCAATTTTTTCTGAAAAACAAGCATTGGAAGGAAGATACAAACAGAAGTCAAGGTTGAACCCATGATTGAAGTAACCATTTCCTGTGAACCAAGAATCGCTGCAACCTTTGGTTTTGCATCGCGCTGAATATAAGAGTAAATATTTTCAAGAACTACAATCGAGTTATCTACAAGCATACCAATACCTAGCAAAAGTCCTGCCATAGAAATCATATTGATTGTAATTCCTTTTAAGTACATACAGACGAGTGTAATCAAAACAGAAAGCGGAATTGAAAGTCCTACGATAAGCGTTGATTTTAAGCTTCGAAGGAAGATGAAAAGGACTGCAATTGCTAGCAAAGCACCCTGAACTACCGAATTTACAACTTCGTTGATTGTCTGAGAGATGATGTCTACAGTGTTTGAAGTTTCGAGAATTTCAACGTCTGCAGGAAGTTCCGTCTGAATCTTTGGAAGCTGTTTGCGTACGTTTTTTGCAGCCTGAACAGAGTTTTTGCCTGACTGTTTTGTAAGCATAATCATTACACAAGGACTGCCGTCAAGATATGCAAGTGTGGATTCGTCCTTGTATCCATCGTAAACGTCTGCAATGTCGCGGAGACGGATTGTACGAACTTCGTAGTCTGAGCCTGCTTTGTAAGAAATTACAGTGTTTTTAAGGTCTTCTATGCTTTTGTATTTACCATCGTTTTTGATTGTATAATTTATATCTCCAGAAGTGATTGTACCGCCAGAAGACTGAATGTTCTGAACTCCAATCATCTGCGCAACTGTGCTGATTGTAAGCCCATAGGCTTCAAGCCGGTCTCGCGGAATGTCTACGTTGATTGATTCTTCTCGTCCGCCAGAAACTGTTGCGGAAGCGATTCCGTCAAGCTGTTCAAGGCGGGGTTTGATTACGTCTTCGGCCATAGTCCTCAATTCTTCTGGAGTACGGTTTCCTCGCACTGCCAGATTCAAAATTGGCATCATTGAAGGATCCATTTTGATTGTAATAGGTGAATCGGCATCATCTGGCAAATAACCGCGCACCATATCGATTTTGTCCCGGACATCTCCTCCTGCGGCGTCAAGATTTGTACCGTAATTGAATTCGAGGAATACGATAGAAAGTCCTGACATTGAGCGGGACTGCATCTTTTTTAAGCCCGAAAGACCGGAAAGGGAAGTTTCGAGGGTTGATGTAACGCTTTGCTCAACTTCTTCCGGACCTGCATTGTCGTAAGAAGTAAATACAATCATGTACGGCAAATCCATTTCCGGGAACATATCAATTGGAAGCTGGGTTGTACAGAAAATTCCAAGAATAACTGCCAGTACAAAAAGAAGTTGGGTTGTTACGGGTTTATTTACACACTTTTCAGAAAATGTCATATAAATCTCCAGATACTGTTTTTTTCGGCTTAGTTTGAAGTTGAATTTGAAGTGATGTTTACTTTTACGCCATCATTCAAAAGCGACATGCCTTTTATTACGATTTCATCTCCGGCTTTAAGGCCTTTTGCAATTTCAGTTTTGTTATCGACAGAAAGTCCGGCTGTTACAGGAACAAGTTTTACGGTTGAGCGTTTGTCTGAATGAGGCTCAACTACGAAAACGTAATTTGCTGAATCGCGTGTTACAACTGCTGTCGAAGGAATTACGATTGCGTCTTTTACAGATTCTGTTACGAGCCTTACGCGGCCGTACATTCCGACTTTTACGCGGCTGTCTTTTTTGTCAAAATGAAGCTTTACGCCCATTGTGCGTGTTGCTGTGTCGAGAACCGGGCTGATTTCAAAAACAGTTGCCGGAAATACAACATTTGGATAAGCATCGAAAGTTACAGTTGCTTTTTGCTTGTCAGAAATTCTGCTGATAAAGCGTTCTGCAATGTTGATTTTGATTTCGAGGTCGTCTGTGCGCGCAACATTTGCAATAGGAGAAGACTGGCTTACTGTCGAGCCGATTGTAGTTGGAAGAGAAGTGATTCTTCCTGTAATTGGTGAGTGAACCGGGCTGTCGTTGTAAACTGCTCCTGCGCGAAGCGGGTTTACATAAGCGATTACCTGACCTTTATTTACCATGTCGCCAACGTTTACGAGAATATTTGTAATTTTTCCTCCCTGATCCGGCAAAACGGCAACTGAGTTTACAGAACTGATGTCTCCGCCAAATTCAAGATAATCGTCGAGATTTCCGGCTGCGGTTGTCAAAGTGCTTACTGCAAAAACCTGTTCAGCTTCCGAGTTTGCTTCTGCGGCAGCGTCGTTTTTTTTGCCTCCGCAACTTATTGCCAAAGGTAATGTTATTGCAAGAGCGCCAATTGTAAAAATCAATTTTTTAAGTTTCATAAGTTTCCTCCAGTTTTAGATATGATATTTATTTTGTTATGGCAGAATTAGATCCGCCTGTTAGTTTTACATTCAGAGTATTTTCCAAATCCATAAGAGCGGAAATATACTGGTATTTTTGGTTCAACTGGCCAAGCTTTGCCTGATTCAAAGAATTTTCAGAATCGCGCAAGTCCAGGAGTTCTGTAGTTCCGCTGCGGTAAGAGCGCAGCTGCATATCATAGGCTTTTTGAGCAAGCTGAACTGAGCGGTTCATATTTTCAATCTGCTGTTTTGCCTGGTTTAACGTATCCACGGCTTTGCGAACCTGAACCTTCTGGTTTTCTTTAAGGCTTTCAACTGCAAGTTCAAGCTGGGCAAGCTGCTGTCGGTAATCTTTTACCTGCTGTCTGTTTGAAGACCACGGGAGCATATTTGTAAGGTTCCAGGCAAGCGTTAAGGTTAAACTTCCTGAATCGTACCATTTGTCATTTTTTCCCAAATCTCCTGCAAAACCGAATGCCTTAGCGTTTTGTGGAAGTCCCAGCGCAGAACCGTCTGTGTACATCGGAGTCCAGCCATAGCTTAATGCAAATGTCGGAACCCAGGTTGAAAGGTCGAGGGCGGTAATTCCTAATTTTGCGGTTTCCATATTTTTCTTCATTGACTGAATCTGAAGGTCGTTGTCTGCGTATTCATTTAGCAAGCCTTCTGTCGTTACATCGACATATTGCGGCTCGATAGAACTTGTAAGCTCAATTTTTGTGCCGACTGGAAGTCCGATTAAAAAAGCAAAAGTGTCGAACTGCTGGTTCAAAGTCTGTTCTGCAGAATCAACTGTCGGTTTTGTATTTTCGTAGTTTACCTGAGTTTGCAAAAGGCTGATTTCTGGAACAAGGCCGCTTTTAAAGTTTGCTTCCGCCTGAATCATTCGCCGACGAGCATTTTCGAGAGTCGTTTTTTGAATTTTTAAGCTTTCCTGCTGAAGAAGAAGCCCGTAATAAATTTTTTTGACATTTACGAGAGTTTCATTCTGGCTTTGTTCCCAGCTTATTTTTCCTGCCTCGTAATTTGCCTTTGCAATTTGAATTTTTGCAATGTATGCAGGTGTAAAATTCCAGCTTACAGAAGCGCCTCCGATTACATCCCAGCGAGATTCCTCATCTGGATAATCTGTGATGCCATATTGGGCGTAAGAAGGACTGATTTCGTTTGAGCGTTTCATTGTTCCGTTTACAGAAACATTTGGCAAAAAAACGTTCCAGCTTACGTCCGAAGCGCGTTTTTTCATTTCTAAATCAATGTCGTTGCTTTTTAAGGTGCGGCTGTTTTTTAATGCGTATTCAACAGCCTGGTCTATCGTTAAAGTAACGGTTTTTTCTTTTTGTTCCTGGGCAAAACCAGCAGAAATAAAAAGAGTTAAACTGAATGCAACAAGTAATTTTTTCATTTTGTTTCTTTACCTCCAATATTTTTTACTTTTATTTTAGGACTGTCAAAAAATTCAAAATCCTGAAAGGCTTCATTTTTTAGTCCAAATTTCAGTTCCTTAGTTTAAAATTTTGCTCCATACATCAAAAAATCAAACATATAATTCAAGGCCTGGTTAGTTTCTTCGTCCGAAAACTCGTGTTTTATTTTTAGAATTATAAGCGAAACAGGCAAAAGACCTGACCAAATCGTAATATGTTCCGGACGAACCGAAAATCCAAGGTCAACTTTTTGGGCAATCTCGGTCATTCTCGTTTCCCAGACATTATTTGGGCCTAAAAACTCTTTTTCGTCATCGACAGTGTGTTCTGCTCCATTTTGCAAAAGCCAGCAGCAAAGTGACAAAATCGAAGACCGTGTGGAAAAATACGAAATCTCGGTTTTCATATTGATATAGATGAATTCCGTGTAAGTTTTGGCTTCGGCGCAGTTTTCTTCGCAAATTGTTCCTAAAAGCGAAATTTCCTTTGCAACAAGATGAAGAAGCATTTTGTTTTTGTTTTCAAAATAAAAATACAGGCTGCTTTTTGCCAAGTTGAGCTCGTCGGCAATATGTTCGACTGTAACGTTGTTTATTCCATATTTTGCAATCACATTTGAAAAAGCGGTAAAAATTTTATCTTCTTTTGGCAAATCTTCTTCGTTAATTTTGCAAATTTCATCGAGTTGCGCAAAACGCTCTTTTGAAATTTTTGAAGTCTGATTAGATTCTCCGATTGTACCGACAATTCCTTTTTGAATAAAATTCACCATTTTTTTTGAAAAATCACCGGGTGAATCCGTTTTTTTTTCGCAGATAATTGCTTTTTCACGTAATTTTATAAAATACAAAATTGTAACTGCGCAAAAATAAATGCGTGAATATTTTGCCAGCGTGTTTTTTTGATAAGATTTGTCAAAATCGTTTTTCAGGCCTCTTGAACGAAATTCATCACAAACTTTTTTTTCAAAATCTTTTATCTGCGCATGAATAATTATAAAGTAGTTTATATATTGAGAATTTTCTGTAAAAAAGCTGATTATTCTTGCAATTTGTTCATTTAGGTTTTCTGAATCAGAATTTTTGTTTTGAATTGCCGATAGCTGAGAGTAAAGAATATCAAAAAACTGTTTCTGCATACTTTCTACAATAGCATCTCTGTTTTTAAAATGACGATAGATTGCCGTTTTTGAAATTCCGACTTTTGCCGCTAGCTGGCTCATCGAAAAATCCTTAAAATATGGCTGTTCGTAAAAAGAGAATGCTGCGTCTAAAATAAGCTGCTTTGTTGAAGTTTTTTGAGACACGACAACTTCCTTGTAAAAAAAACTACCGAACAATCGGTAACTAAAATATATCGAACAATCGGTAACTTTTCAAGGTTATAATTAAATTTTATGAAAAGAATTTGAGTTCATCTGTCTGGAAAAAAATTAAATTGAATATGAGCCTTTTTTTTTGTAAAATAAAAAAACTATGGAATTTACACAAGAATCTATCGACGCCCTCGTTGTCAACGAAGTGGACATTATGAAAAAAATTGCGGAAGAGCTTAATATCCGTGTAAGTCAGGTTAGCGCTGTTATAAGTTTGATTAACGAAGACTGTACAATTGCCTTTATTTCGCGTTACCGCAAAGACAAAACTGACAATCTTAACGAAGTTGAAGTTGCTGAATGTGATCACAAGTTTAAATCATATAAAAATCTTGAAGAACGCCGTCTGGAAATTGTCCGCGGAATTTTTGGCCAGGGAAAACTAACCGAAAGCCTTTACAATGCTGTTATGGGCGCAAAAACTTTGACAGAGCTTGAAGATTTGTGGGCGCCGTTCAAGAAAAAAAAGAAAACCCGCGGAATGGTTGCAATAGAAAAAGGTCTTGAGCCTTTGGCAGATTTTATTGAAGGACAGAACGACGATGCCGCAGTCGAAGCCGAAGCGCAAAAATTCATCAAGACTGATAACGAAGATGCCGCTTTGAATGTTGAGTCGTTTATGGACGCAATTGCCGGAGCGCAGGATATTATTGCCGAGAGAACTTCCCAAAATCCTCAGAACCGCTCGGATGTCCATGATCTTTACATGGCGGAAGGCGCAATCGAAACAAAAGGAATTGTTCCTGAAGGAGCTGATGCCGAAACTGCGGAAAAAACTTCTACATATAAAATGTACTGGGATTATTCCGAAAGTTTGAATCAGGTTAAGCCGCACAGAATTCTTGCAATGAACCGCGCAGAGCGTGAAGGCGCGCTTTCTGTAAATATCAATGTGCCGGTTGACGGTGCAATCGCTCTTTTGCAGAAAAAAGCAAAACCTTCTAATAAGTACCACAATGATGCGGTTGAAGATGGACTTGTCCGCCTTCTTTCTCCTGCCGTAGTCCGCGAAATTCGCAGCAACGAGACTGACGAAGCTGACGACCACGGAATCGAGCTTTTCTCAGAAAACTTAAAAAATCTTCTTATGACACAGCCAATCAAGGGAAGCCGCGTTCTTGGCGTTGACCCTGGCTACAGAAACGGAACAAAATGCGCCGCTCTCGACGAAACTGGAAAATTCCTCGGATTTTTCAAAATCTTTCAGGAGCAGAATCCGCAGGACGCTTACGAGCAAATTAACAATGCAATCGACAAATACGACATTCAGGTAATTGCAGTTGGTAACGGAACTGGTTCTCAGGAAGTACAGGCGATTGTTTCTAAAGTTCTTTCTGAGAATTATTCTGATTCTGATGTAAAATACACTGTTGTTGATGAAAGCGGAGCTTCTGTTTATTCTGCTTCTCCTGTTGCGACAGAGGAATTTCCGGAACTTGATGTTATGGTTCGTGGCGCAATTTCGATGGGCCGCCGTCTTCAGGATCCTCTTGCCGAACTTGTAAAGATCGATCCAAAAGCAATTGGCGTTGGACTTTATCAGCACGACGTAAATCAGAAAAAACTTGCTGAACAGCTTGATGAAGTAGTTTCGTCAGTTGTAAACAATGTCGGTGTTAATCTGAACACTGCCTCTTATATGCTTTTAAAATACGTTTCTGGAATCAACCTTTCAACAGCAAAAAAAATCGTTGCTTATCGCGACACAAACGGAAAAATCAAGAGCCGCGAAGAGCTTAAAAAAGTTCCTGGAATTGGACCGAAGGCTTTTGAGCAGTGCGCAGGCTTCCTTAAAATTGCAGAAAGTTCCGATCCGCTCGACAATACTTGGGTTCACCCGGAAAACTACGAAGTTGCCCGCGAAGTATTGTCTTACGTTCAGCAGAAAAAGACAGTTCCTGCAGATGTAAAAAAATCTCTCTGCGAAAAATACAGCGTCGGCGAAACAACTTTGAACGATATAATAGAAGAACTTGGAAAACCAAACCGCGACCCTCGCGACGGCTATCCGGCTCCAATCATGCAGAAGGGCGTTGTAAATTTTGAAGATTTGACCGTCGGAATGAAAGTTACCGGAAAAATCAAGAATGTTGTTGACTTTGGTGCATTTGTTGACATTGGCTTGCACGAAACAGCTTTGATTCACGTTTCTGAATTGAGCGACAATTTTGTTTCTGACCCAATGGACGTTGTAAAAGTTGGCGATGTAAAAGAATTTACGATTATCGACCTGGACAAAGACCGCAAGCGCATTTCTCTTTCGTTAAAGAGCGACGCTCACACTCGTCTTGGACAGACAAATGAAGGCAAAAAGCCAAAGGCTATGGACGGAAGCGCTCCAAGACGCAAGGTTGTCGTTGTTAAAAAGGGAGGCGAAAAACCTCGCGAAGCCACATTTGCCGGTTCTAAGCGTCCGGGCGCAAACCGTGGAAGCGATGACGGCTTGTCATACAATCCGTTTGCAGCGTTCTTCAATAATCAGAAATAATCGAAAAAAGCGTTATTTTATAGGAAAATAACGCTAAAATTATTGGAATTTGCCATTTTTGCTTTATACTTGTGGTATGAAACAGAAATGGCAATTTTTTTTAGTCCTTAGCGGACTATTTGCAGGTTTTAATTTTTTCTCATGCGACTTGGAAGCTCCAGAAAGAATTTCCATAAAGACGAGCGGAACAAATTACGAATTTCCGCTTGGCAGCGGCTCTTTTTTGATTCGCGACAAGATGAGCGCAAGCGAGCTGCGCAAGAATTTTAGCGAAAATCTTTCAGAAGGTTCGGAAGAAATAAAAGTTTACGATTACAATCCGACCAAATGCGACGACGATGTGCTTCAATATTTAATAAAATATCCGATTAAGGAAGTATCTCTTGGGCTTTCTGCTGACGGCACAAACGATATGAATTTTTCGACAAAAATTGAAATTTCAAATTTGAACGAAAATATCGGAGAGGCCCTCAAAATCGAAGAAAAATCTTATCCAATTATAGAAACTGGCACTGATTCGGTAATTCCAGAAAACAAGGGAATCCCTTTTAATATTACGGCACCTTCTTTTTCAAGAATTAAGCTTTCTGCCGGAAGTTTTAAAATCTCTGTAAATCCAGAAAACGCTGTTTCCGAAGATTTTGAATTGAACGCAAAAGTAATTTTGTGTGACGAAATTGGAAATGAAATTGCTTCGAGCGAAGAGCGCAATATTGCTTCTGGAACAGGAGATTCTCCCCTTGTGCTCGACCTGAGCGGAAAAATTTTGCAGCCTGAAATGAGATTTAAGCTTTCTGGAACAATGAAGGGCGGAACAGCAGGCACCGTTCATAATTTTAAAGTTTCTATGCAGGCAGATTCTTTCAAGATAAAGCAGGTTGCTGGTTTAACCATGACTGCCGAAGAAATTGGAGACTTGGACGATAATCCAGAGACTCCTGACGGCTGTGTTTCTTTTGAGAGCGACTTTGATTTTAGCGGTATAAACGATTATTTAATCAGCGCGGAAATCGAATCTGGAAAATTGAACGTGTTCAGCACAATTCCAGATGGCTGGAGCGGAATTACTGCCGGCATTGAAAAAATAAATGTTTCGCAGGGAGACGGTTTTAAGGTTTCTGAAAATGAATTTTCTGACGAAACATTATCTGCCGAAGACGCCGCAAAATATCTTTTCAATAAAACCGCAATTCTCGAAAATCAGACTATAAAACCTTCCGATGATGCAGGAAACGTCAAGGTAAGCGGACAGGTTTCTGTCAGTTTTGAAAATGCAACCCTTATTTTTGATGAAGCAACTGCCAATCCCGAAGTAGAAATCGGCGGTTCTTGTAAGATTGATAAAATCAAAAGCCTTAAAGTCGACATTTCCGCTTTGAGCGAGGCTTCGGATTTGACTGGCGAAGTTGACACCGGTTTGAATTTCTCCAATTTGTTAAAGGACAATCTTGGAGATGCGAGCGACCTTATAAAAAATATTCAGTTTTCTGGAGTTGAAGGCTATGTTTTTGCGATTCAGCCGGGAATTAAGGTTTTTAACGGAGTCAATTATTCGAACTGTAAACTGGAAGCTGTTTACGAAACTGACGGAATTAGTAAAACTTCAGAGCTTGTAAATGGCAGTCTTGGCCTTAAAGAAACTCAAATTGATTTGGATGCGCTTGCCGACGAAGATTATATGATTACAGATTCTTCGATTTTTTCTCCAGAAAACTATTCTGTAAAGACGAAAGATTCTGCGGTTTGCGAGCTTTTGAACGATATGCCGGACAGTTTAAAAATCAAATACGAATTGAGCGGTTTTTCAAATGCGACAAATGAACTCGAATTAACTGGCGAAGATTTTGAAAAATTGACTGAATTAAAGTCGGTTCAGATTTTTATTCTTCTTAAAGTTCCGCTGCAGTTTACTTTGACAGACAAGGTTGATTTTCCGCTTGATTATCATGAAGCAGACGGTTATGTGACGGTTTCTGACATTCGTCATCTTATAAATACAATAAACGGCGACGATGACTTTGACGAAAACGAAGACCTCTTAAAACGCGACAGTGAAGAAGATTTTGAGGATGTTACAGATTATTTTGATCTTGTAGATTCGGTTTCGATTTATTACAAGACAACAAATTCTACTCAGCTGGAAATTTCGGGAAGTATAAAAGATGACAGAAATCTTATAGAAGAAAAAACTCTTTCGTTTGAACAAAGCGAACCAGGCGCAAAGTTCAAAAAAATTGGACTGACTGGCGAAGAAATAAAAAATGTTTTTGACAATTATCCTTTTACACCAAAAATTCCGGTCAAAATAAAGGCTGACGGACAGTTAAGGCAAATTCCTCGCAATGCGGAGTTTGGAATGTCAGGATATGTTCAAGTAAAACTTAGCGGGCAGGTTGAAATCTGGAACAAAAACGAAAAGGAGGAAAACTAAAATGAAAAAACTTCTTGTTTGTTTTTTGACTTTTATTTGCGCTTCTCTTTCGTTTGCAGAATTGAAACGTTACGACCGTAAAATTGAACTTGGGATTGAAACAGAAGCCGGAGCTTCTAACAATTTTGTCCGCTTAACGGACTTGCTTGTAAAAGACCTTGTTATCGACTTGGACGAATTTTCAAATGAGCTTTCCGATGACGGTTTTATAATAGATTTTAATGCCAACGTAAAAAGCTGGTTTGCGCTTAATTTTAACGAAAAGTTCAGGCTTAATTTTTTCTGGGGAATTGGCGGCTCAGGATATACAGGCATTTCAAAAAACTTTTTTGATCTTTTTTGCAAAGGTTTTGAAGTAAATTCGAGCGAAACGATTGATCTAAAGATTTTTAGCGATGTTTATGTTCAGACTGGAGCAACATTCAAGACAAAGATAAAAGATTATGGAGTGCATTTTACGCCGGCAATTTTTGCTCCTGTAATTCATATTATGGAAACAAAAGGAACAGCAAAATACACATCGAACGAAGACGGTTTAATGCGCGCAGAAGCAGATTTGCCGTTAAATGTTTATTCTGCAATTGATTTGGATGGAATTGACGACAAGACAATTGATTCTGCATTTATTCAGGAATCTCTCTCTGAACTTGTAAAAAGCGCCGGTTTTGACTTTTCGGGCGAAGTTGAAAAATCGTTTGGAAAAAGACTTGATCTTGGAATTTTTACAAGAATACCAGTTGTTCCAGGACGCTTAAAATACAAGGCTTATAAACGCTTCTGGGGAGTTTTTGAGCAGCAGAATGCCTTTGGTATTTTTGACGAGACAAATTCTTATACAAAAGATTATGGTGAAGATGATACCGTTTACAGCAAGGAAACAAAAAAAGTGCACAGGCCGTTTATTTTCGGTTTGGAAGCTACCTGGAGACCTTTTGGAGCGTGGTGCGAAATTTGTCCGAAAGTTGATCTTGCAGTGCGGAATCCTTATTCAAGCGACTGCATGGTTTACGGTGAATACAATTTATCCGCAGACTTCAGGTTGCTGAACGTTGTTGGCTTGAAATTTGCAACAGGATACGAAAATCTTATCTTCAAACATTCTATGGGCTTTATAATAAATGCCCATATTCTTGAAATTGACGCCGGAGTTCAAACTCGGGGCGCGGACTTTTCAAGAAGTTTCGGCGTAACAGGTTTTGCCGCTTACGTCGGATTAAAAGCAGGATTTTAGTTTTTAATGATACCGGTGTGCCCATGCGCGCGGGCTCATGCCGGTATTTTTTTTGAATACTGAGCTAAAGTAATTCTGATTTTGAAAACCAAGGCGCGAAGCAATTTCTGCAAGTTTTATAGATTCAACCTGGAGAAGATTTTTTGCCTGCTCAATTTTTAATTTTTCGTGCAAGGTTTGAATTGTAAAGCCCGTCAGTTCCTTTGCTCTGCGTACAAGATGAGATTTACTTACCATAAGCTCATCTGCCATTTTGTCGAGATTTGTCATTTCACTTAGATGTTCAACCAGATAATTTGTAATTTGCCGGACAGTAATTCCATTCCGGTTTTCCTGCGAATTTTCGGATTTTAAATGCAAAATTCCAACAAGCTGCTCGCTTGAAAGCAGCATTGACCGTTCTTTTGTGCGGCCTTCTTTTAAGTAGACAGAATGAAGCGCATTGCTCAAAAGCATTCGCACAGTGTCGTAAACAGAAATGTTCTGAGTGCCGATTTCCAAAAAAGCATAGCCAAAGTATCTGTCAGCGTGATAAAGAATTTCGAGCATAAGACTGTAGCGTCTGCCATGCGGAAAAAAAGTTTTTGGAATACAGGCTGGATCGTAAACTTTGAAAGGCAGTTTTTCCTTTATGTCGAGAGGCGGCTCCGGCAAAATCAATTCGATGTTTGAAGAAGTCAAATCAATTGTCATATTGTCGGAAAGGCAAAGCACAATTCCAGGAATTTCCATTTCTGAAAGCTGATAACGCAAAACGTCTTGAATTTGTTTTCCAGTCGTCGCGCTTGCAAAATTCATGGCAATTTGAGACAAATTGTTCATTAAATAAGAATTTTCGCGGGTTGAGAGAGTGTCGTATTCAATAAAAACTGAAACAAGTGAACGTAGCTGATGAAAAATATTTTCGATATGAGAAAACTGTTTTTCATCGTCTTTTACCATTGGAAGAATGATTTTTCGCAAGTTTGTAATATTTTGCTGGAGCTCGCTATTTACAAGGACAGAATCTTTCCGGATATTTTGCAAGAGATTTTGAAACCATCGCAATATTGAGCTAGGACTTTTTTGTTCATAAATATCATCAAAAATAGCATCAATAAGATTTTTGATTTCTGCTTCCGAGCGTCCTGAAAAAATATTTCGGGTTAATTTAAAAAGATAGTTTCTAACTTCTTCTTCGGACAGATTTGAGCCATGCATAGAGTTCGATGTGTTTATTTCTTCGCCGGCATCTTCAATGCTCTGTTCAAAACAACCGCACGACTGGCGGATAAGAAGGGTTGTAGGAACAAGACGCGTCTTGAATTTTTCTTCCGGAGCCATAATTCTGTCGATTAAAAGTTCAACAGCAGCATAACCGCGCTTAAAATACTCAAGATTCATCGTTGTAACTGGAGACCGCGCGGTAATTCCATTGTATTGGTTGTTAAAGCCTGTTACGGCAACATCTTTCGGAACGCAGATATTTTGTTTGTCTAATTCTTCGATTACAGTGGCCGCAATAATGTCCGAAGACGTTATAATGCAGTCGATTTCTGAGCGGTCTTTTAAGTTGTAAGCAGAACAAAGTTTGTTAACTGCCATGGCAATGTCGATCGAATCCATCGTTTTTGTCATATAGATTGAATCAGGCAGTTCTGAAATTCCGTATTTTTTAAGTTCGTTTTGAAAAGCGTTAAGACGGCGGATATGTGGTTCTGAAATTTTTGAACCAATAAAGACAAAGTGCTTGTAGCCGTGCTTATTTATAAGATGATCCATTATCAGCGCGATTGAAGAATTGTTGTCTATGCGGATACACGGAATTCCTTCAATATCAAGATAACCGATGTCTACCATTGGAAGCGGTTTTAAAGCATTAAAAGTTTGAACTATGGTTTTTGTGTCTAAAAAAGAGCAGAGCGAAGAAGTCCAGGTTACAAGTCCGTCAACGAGAGGAGCTTTCATAAAACGGAAAGTTTTCAGATAGTGTGAAATAAAATCAATATCGTCAAAAAGCGAATATTTGATTGCTCCTGCAAAGTTGATGAAATTTAAATCGTAATCAGAGGCGGCCTTCATCATGCCGGCAATGTATTCTTGACCGATAAATGAACGGAAATCGGCAATTCCTGTAAAACCGACAGTAACACGGTTTCCCTGATTTTTGCGTTGAGTTAAAAAAGCGCGGCGTTTTGCAATTCCTTGGTTCATAGTTTTTCTATTATAGCACTACAATGAGCATTTTTTATAGAAAAATTTATAAAAATAATGAACCGAAGTTTGCCAAAAAACTAATTCAATCCCATAAAAAACGGAAGAATTATTACGGAAAGAACTCCGCAGACAGCAATGCTCAGACCGCTCATTGCGCCTTCAACATCGCCCATTTCCAGAGCTTTTGAAGTTCCCATTGCGTGCCCGCAAGTTCCGCATGCGACACCGCGGGCTACAGGTTCTGCAATTTTAAAAAGACGGCAGAGAATTAGGGCAAAAGTGTTGCAAAAAATTCCTGCCACGCTGACCATCATAATTGTAAGGGCTGCAAGGCCGCCGTTCTGTTCGGTGATTGCAATTGCGATTGGCGTTGTAATTGATTTTGGAAGAAGAGAAACGTATTCTTCGTGCCCGATTTTAAAAATAAGGCAAACTCCAAGAACAAAAAAAGCGTTGGAAATAATTCCGCTTACTATTCCAAGCACGATTGCAAGCGCATTTTCACGAAGTTTTTGGAATTGACGGTAAAGAGGAATTGCGAGAGCGACTGTTACCGGCGTCATAAGATAATACAAAAAATTGGCGCTTTTTAAGTATTCGGAATAAGGAATTTTAAAAATAATCAAAACAGCGATTACAATTGCGCTGGAAACAAAAAGCGGCGAAAAAAGAACAAAATGTGTTTTTTTATAAAGCCAGGTTGCCGCCAAAAAACTTATAAGCGTTATTGAAAATCCAAACGAAACAGAATTTGTTAAAAAAGTTGAAATATGCTCCATTTTTTAATCCTTATTGTCTGCCATAGAATTTGACGGCTGAGATTCTAAATTGCCGGAAGATTTTTTGTTATTTCGGGAACGCGCAAGTTTTGCAAAAAATTGAGTTACGTGGCCGACAACAAAAAAAATAAAAGTTGTGCCGAGCAAAGTTATAATTAAAATCGGAACCCAGTGTTTTTGAATAATTGGCCAGGCAACGATTAAACCAACGGTCGAAGGAATAAAAAGAAGAGGCATAATTTCCAAAAGAAAATCA
This sequence comes from Treponema sp. UBA7567, assembly GCF_002476655.1. Taxonomy (NCBI): domain Bacteria; kingdom Pseudomonadati; phylum Spirochaetota; class Spirochaetia; order Treponematales; family Treponemataceae; genus Treponema; species Treponema sp. UBA7567. The sequence continues at coordinate 2,464 of NZ_DLLH01000027.1, read as the reverse complement.
GAAAAAACTTCGACTTCCTGCAACGGCATAATTTTAAACTTTAACGCGCAGAACATGAGCACAAGGCCGTAAATCGAAGCCGGGACAGGCAGCGGAATAATTTTGTGCAAAACCTCGCCAATAAAGCAGATTGTTACAAAAATTGCGAATTGTTTAACGAATTTCATAAAACTAACTCAAAAAACGAATATTAACAAAAGTTATAGCAAAAAAGCCGTTAATTTAATATAAAAAACTCAAAAAAATTTTGTTTTAAGAGGCCGGAGCGCAATTTGCCCGCAAACCCGCTTTCCACAGTTCCGCTATACGCTGCATTCGGCAAAGCCGAACGCCTCCGGCGCTGTTCCAATCGGGGCTAGGTTTTGTGGCAGGCAATGGAGCAGCGGCGACGGTTGTTTTAACAGCCAAAGCCGAAGACCGCAACCGTGTTTTTTTGCACGGTGAGGACTTAGAGCGTGAGCGAACTGCGGAACTGCCGGCGGCAACTTGTTGGCGAGCCACCCGTGTTTTTGAATTGCTCAAAAATGGTTTAGTCATTAAAATAAAAAAATCTTAAAATGTGCGCTGTTTTTTTGGCGCGAAAGGCATATTTATGGAAAACAGTAAAAGAACAGTAACTTGCGGCGAGCTTACTAAGGCTGACGTCGGCAAGAAAGTTGTATTGAACGGCTGGGTCAGCCGCACGCGCGACTTGGGCGGACTTGTTTTTATCCGTCTTCGCGACCGCTATGGAATCACACAGGTGATGGTCGGCGACAATGCTTCGGACGAGGTAAAAAAAATCGCCGCTTCATTAAAGTCAGAATATTGTATCGCTGTTGAAGGAATTGTTGCGGCCCGCGCGGAAAAAGACGTGAACAAGGACATGGCGACCGGCGAGATTGAAGTTGAGGCAAGCGACATTGAAATCTTCACAACATCGCAGGAGCTTCCTTTTTCTATTGAGGAAGTTCGCCAGAAGGACGGAACAGTTGTTCTTCCAAACGAGGATTTGCGCCTAAAATACCGCTACCTTGACCTTCGCCGCGAGCCTATGCAGCACAACATTATTTTGCGCTCAGCGGTAACTTTTGCGACACGCGAATTCTTGACTTCAAAGGGATTTTTGGAAATTGAAACTCCTACTTTTATTAAATCAACTCCGGAAGGCGCGCGCGACTACCTTGTTCCAAGCCGTGTTCACCCGGGAAAATTCTATTCCTTGCCGCAGTCGCCACAGCTTTACAAGCAGCTTCTGATGGTTTCGGGCTTTGACAAGTATTTTCAGATTGCGCGCTGCTACCGCGATGAGGACGCACGCGGAGACCGCCAGCCGGAATTCACTCAGATTGATATGGAAATGTCATTCACAAACCGCGAGGAAGTTCTTGAGACAACCGAAGAGCTTATGCGCCATATTTTCAAGAAAACCTTGAACTACGAACTTCCAGTTCACTTTGACAGAATCAGCTGGGACGACGCTTTTGACCTTTACGGAAGCGACAAGCCGGACTTGCGCTTTGACATGAAGATGCAGGATGCGGCATTTATGGCGGATTTGAGCGACTTTAACGCATTCAAGGCAGGAGCCGCAAACGCAGACAAGAACATCGAACGCCACAAGAGAAGTGGACTCAAAGCCCTTGTTGTAAAGAACGCGGCGGACAAATATTCAAGAAAGCACATTGAAGCTTTGGAAGCAGTCGCAAAAATCAACCATGCGAAAGGCCTTGCCTGGATGAAGGTTGACGCGGAAGGAAAATTTGAAGGCGGAATCTCTAAGTTCTTTGCCGGAAAAGAAGCGGAAATCTGCTCAAAGCTCGGAGCAGAAAAGAACGACCTTCTTCTGTTTGTAAGCGACGAAAAATGGCAGACAGCGTGCGTCGCGCTCGGAGCAGTGCGCAAGCAGCTTGGAAAAGACTTGAACCTTTACAATCCAAAGGACGAGTTCCACTTTGCCTGGATTATCGACTTCCCGTACTTTGCATGGAACGAGGAAGAAAACAAGTGGGAAACAGAGCACCACATGTTCACGCTTCCGCAGAAAAAATACTGGGACTCTTTGGAAAGCGACCCGGGAGCTGTAAAAGGCGACCTTTACGACCTTGTTTTGAACGGCTACGAGCTTGCTTCAGGCTCAATGCGTATCAACGACCCTGCATTGCAGGAGCGCATTTTTGAAATCGTAGGCTACAGCCGCGAGCGCGCAGAAAAAGCGTTCGGCTTCTTGGTACAGGCATTCAAGTTCGGCGCGCCGCCGCACGGAGGAATCGCACCGGGACTCGACCGCCTTATCATGCTCATGTGCCACGAGGAAAGCATCCACGAGGTAATCGCCTTCCCGAAGAACAATCTGGCGGCTTCTCCTATGGACGAGTGTCCAAGCGCAGTTGACCAAAGCCAATTGGACGACTTGCATCTAAAATGTACTGAGGTTGAGAAATAATATGCGCGAGTTTTCCGCAGGGAAAACTCGGTAAGCAAG
>NZ_DLLH01000026.1:0-5898 GCF_002476655.1 Treponema sp. UBA7567 | reverse complement strand
CCATGCAAAAAGCGGAAGACCGATTCCTTCGGGATTGTCTTCTGTAAAAACCGGGCTTCCTGTTTTTAAATCGTATTTCCAGCGGATTGCGCCGTTTTGTTCCTGTTTTGAGTAAAAATAATCAATGTTTTGGTTTGCCGGATAATTGCGGTTTGAATAAACGAGGAAGAATGAAGAAAAAATAGATTCAAACTGGTCAATCGTGGCAGAAGCTATTGTGTTTGGGGAATTAGGTTCTGTTGTTGAAGTTAAAACGGGATTTCCGTCTTTGTCCTGAGGATAGACAAAATAACCGTCGGCTGGATCTTCTGCGAGTTTTGAATTTAACCAGAATCCCGAAAGCCATGTCCATGTTTTATCGTAAATATCTACAAAATCCTGATCGTAGAAGTGAATTTTAGGAAAGTCGCGTTTGTTCACAATTGCCCCTTAAATATAAATGCGTAAAAAAATAAATTACAAATGAGTGATTATTCTGTGATTATATCATAGAAAACAGAATTTTACGTAAAAAAAACAATTTTTTTACAGTAAAACGTAGCCCGGATCGCTACGGAAAGACCACAGCGAAGCGAGGACTTGAAGTAAGAGCCGGAAATTCCGAAAAATGCGCATTTTAACCGGAAAAATTTTGGCTTTAAGGCCAAATGTGCTCCAAAATTTTAATATTCGTTACGGACGGTGTTAAAGTACAGGCGAATTTTTTCGTTTGAAACTTTGTGCCGCGATTTTAAGAACAGAGTGTGCGTTTTTTCGTTGTAAATGTAGCCCGACGAATTGTAAGTTTCAAACCGAGGGTCTGTGTGGAATGAAAGTCCGTAAATTTCGATTCCGACAAAAGGTTTGATTCCGTTTATGATTATGTAATGAGAATCGCCTTGCTTGAACGAAACTGTGATTAACGCTTCGGAAGAATTTTCGTTTTCTTCGTAAGTGATGTTTGAGGCGCAAGTCCAAGCCCAGATGGTTTCGGTTGAATTTTTGTCCATTACAAGCGAATGTGGATAGTTTGCGTTGTTTTTTATCAGAATCGGGTAAAGTTCTGCAAGTGTGCGGAGATCCGCTGTTTGATTCTGGGCAAATGCCGTGTTTATGAGCATGTAACCGCCTGCGCAGTATTCTGGAATTGCGAAAAGTTTTCCGTAGTCGATCAGAACGGTTCCTGTTTCAACAGTCTGCGCAAATCCTGCTGCAAAATCCCTGTCATGCAAGGTGAGAGTGTCGTCAGAAACAGAAAGTGTGCATGCCTGGGTGATTGAATTTAGGCACTGTTCTGTAACCGGCTGGAATGATTCTGCAAGCGGGCTGTCTGCTTTTTTGAGCGAGAGATAAACTTGAAGAATTGAAGTTGCCTGAACGAGAGTTGGCTGGAAATCTTGAATTGCTGCTGGAAGGGCGGCAAGGAGTTTTACGTTTTCGAGATTTCCGTTTCTGAGCATGTAGTCTGCAATGTTGTCAGCAGAGAAAACGTCGATGGAATTGTGTTCGATGGCGTTTTGAATCATTGACGCAAAATTTTCATTTGCCATTACAAGGCTCGGATTCATTGCTGCGAGGGTATTAAAGTATGGAGAAGTAAAATATGTCCTTCTTGCTCCGTTTTTGAACGAATCTGGAACTGCTTTGATTGCTTCCTGATAGCGTGATTGAGAAGCCATTTCTGCCACAAAAGCGGCAACGACAGCTTCCGAAATTGCGGAGGAGTCTGAAAAAGCAGAAGTTGCCTGAGAAACAAGGGCGTTTCTAAAATCTCTGACTGTTGTTTCGTAGGCAGAGGCTGTTGCTGTCTGAGAATCCGTAGGAATAGAAGCAAAAGAGAATGCCTTTGTCGGGTCAAACCGAGTGTACATTGCAACATTTGCACTTTTTGTAAGGATAATTTGAGTGTCCTTAATCTGATTTGCAGACATTGTGTAAGAAATATTTTTTGAGCTAAAAAGTTGTTTTGAGCGGCTCTGTTCTGTAACCGAATAGCCCGAAACAGGATTGTAATAGAGAGAAAGCGAAGAGTTGCTGTCTGGCAGTTGGGCAGCGATTGAAAGGCTTGCGCGCGGAGTTGTGTCGCTTACCGTAAAAGTGAGAGATGTGTTTTCTGTAAAGTTGAATTTAAAACTTTGCGGGGAAGGCTGTTCCCAAGAAAGCAGCGTGAGCGGAGTTTGATTTTGAGTTTTTGAATTGAAGAGAACAGCGGGATGNNTTGTAAATGAAATTCCCTTAAAAGAAACGCCGACTGTGTTTTTTAGCGACATATTGCCGTCGGCATCCTGGGTTTGTGAAACCGATATTCTTAAAAGGCCTGCATTCTTTAAAATAACTGATTCGCTTCTAAATTGGAGGATAAAAATTCCGATAATAATAAAACCGTAAAGGAAGGTTAAACCGAAAGCTTTTCTAAATGGATGTCTAAACATTTGTTTTTCAGTTTATCTGATGAAAGCAAAATTTTCAATGAGAGGAAAAATGAAAAAATTATTTCAAAAAAGAACGGTAATTATTTTTTGCGCAGTGTTTTTTCTGGCAGCGGTAAGTATTCCTGTAGTTTTTGCCCAGAATTCGCAGTTGAATTCATCGCAGGAAATTCAATTTGTGCAAAAATTGAGCTCAGTCTTGCAGGATGGAACAATTGAACAGGCTTTGAGCCTTTTTGAGTCGATTCCTGAAAATTTAAAGGACGACACTGAACTTTTGTGCTTAAAGGGCAGCCTTTTGCTTTCTGCTGGAAAAACGGAACAGGCGGAAAAAATTGCTTCATTGCTTTTTGAAAAAGAACCAAAAAATATCGAAGTGCTGAATTTGAATTTTATGGCGGCAAAACAAAAAGGCGACAAGGTAAACAAGGCAAAGTTCATAAAGCAGATTCTCGCAATTGAACCTTACAATGCCGAGGCAAATATCGAGCTTGCGGACGAGCAGTCGCTCAAAAAAAATTGGCGCAACGCCCGGGATTTTTATAAAAAAGCGCTTTTTGGCGACAGAACCAACGAAGAAGCTCTGCTTGGTTACGGAAAAATGTGCTACTATATGGAAAAAGATGATGACGCAAAGGACGCTTTCAACAAACTTTACAAACTAAATCCTAATAATCCGCAGGTAAATTCATATCTTGGAAAATACGAAGCAGAAAACACACAGTATAAAAAGGCGATTGAATACATAAAAACCGCAATAAAAATCGACCCTTCAAACACTGATTACTGGTTTGACTTAGGAACATGGAGCCGCATGACAGGAGATTATTCTGGCGCAGAAGCTGCCTGGAAACAGGCAATTGCTCTCGAACCGGAATATTTTCTTGGTTATGCGTACCTTGCAGGTCTTTACGATGAGCAGGGACGACGAGAAGATGCTCTTTCTTACTATCGCTTGACTGTCGACAAAAATCCTCAATATTATTACGCTTACGAAAGTCTTGGAATCCTTGCCTGGGGAGCAGGAAATTGGGAAGAATCTCAAAAAGCGTTTGAGCAGGCTCTTAAAAAAAATCCGGACAGCATTTCATACAAATTGATGATAACAGCCTGTCTTTTTAAACAGAAGAAAAATTTAGAGCTTCGGACTTTTACCGAATCGCTAATGAAAAAACTCACGAACAGACAGAGCCTTGACTACAAAATCGTGCGGATGTATCACGACCGTGGCGGAGACTCAGACGTTGCCCTCAACATTTCTAAAGAAACAAACCGCACGAAAAAAGGCAGATATTTATTTTATCTTGCGCTTTATTACGAGCTTATGGGCAAAGACAGCCTGGCTCAAAAATATTATAATGAGGTTACTGCCATGCAGAGCCCGATGTTTTTTGAATACAGATTGGCTCAGTGGGCGAGCGGAATAAAATAAAAAAATCCCCAAGTGGAGAATTTAAAAATGAGTCAGACAGAAAAAGTTTTGAAATTTGACGACAGAGAAATCATCCTTATAGGAACCGCGCATATCAGTCAGGAAAGCTGCAATGAAGTAAAAAAAGCGGTCGAAGAAAAATCGCCGGACTGTGTTGCAATCGAGCTTGACGAAGGCCGCTACAAATCTCTAAACAACCCGGAAGACTGGAAAAATCTTGACATCGTAAAGGTTTTAAAGGCGAATCAAGGATTTTTGTTGCTTGCAAATCTTGTTCTTTCCGGTTTTCAAAGAAGAATGGGCAGCAATGTCGGCGTAAAACCCGGAGATGAAATGCGCGCAGCGGACAATTGTGCAAAAGAGCGCAATATTCCTGTCGCAATGGTAGACCGCCCGATTCAAATAACATTGCGCCGCGCCTGGGCAGTAGTCTCATTCTGGGGAAAATGCAAGTTGATTTCCGCTCTTCTTGCAAGCGCCTTCGATAAAGAAGAGGTAAGCGGAGAACAGATTGAGATCTTAAAAAATTCTTCCGAAATGGACAGCTTGATGAAAGAGCTGGCAGACTATATGCCGGTTGTAAAAAAAGTTTTAATCGACGAACGCGACCGCTATCTTGCAAGCAAAATTTGGGATTGCAAGGGCAAAAAAACTCTCGCGGTTTTGGGCGCAGGACATCTTCCAGGCGTTGAGGCTTATCTAAAAGAACTTGCCGCCGGAAAAAAATCATCCGACGTTTCTGACATATCAGAAGTTCCTCCAAAAAAAGTCGGTTCAAAAATTGCAGGCTGGACAATTGCCGCTCTCATCGTTGCTTTGATTGCGGCAGGCTTTGTTTATGGTGGAATTACAAAAGGCGCGCAGCTTCTTGGAGCGTGGGTTGTATGGAATTCAACACTTGCCGGGCTTGGAGCGATTCTCGCATTTGGACATCCGCTTGCAGTTTTGACGGCCATTGTCGGAGCGCCGTTTACAAGTCTTTGTCCTCTTGTTGGAGTCGGTCTTTTTACCGGGCTGGTTCAGGCGGCGTTTTGCAAGCCAAAAGTAAGCGACATGGAAACTCTTCAGGACGATTTGACCTTAAAAGGTTTTTATAAAAACCGAATTCTCCGCGTTCTCCTTGTTTTCTTTTTGTCATCGCTCGGTTCTTCAATCGGAACTTTTGCCGCAGGCGCAAATTTTGCCGTTGTAATTGCAGAATTCGCAAAAGGTCTTTTTAAAAAATAAACAGGAGCGCATCTTTCTGTTTCAAAAGCATTTTTTTTCGTCAGCGTTCCATTCAAAAACAAAACCGGTGTTGCGTGGTTGCATTGCGCCGCTTCGCTTCGCAACGCGCTTTGCGCGCCACTTCACCCCGGGCTAATTTTTTAGTTTTTCGCCTTACTTTGCAAACAAAATTTTTATTATTTCTTTAATGTTTTCAATTTTTGTGCTTCCGTTGTCTTTTTCCGGGGCAAGCACGCTCGTAAAGCCCAAGTCTCCGGCTGTTTTAATCCGCTGCTTCAGCCTTGCAACAGGCCTTATTTCTCCTGCAAGAGAGAGTTCTCCGGTAATCACAGTGTTTCCTGGAATTGAAAGGTCTGTTCTTGCAGAATAAAGGCTTGCTGCCAAAGCCGCGTCAATAGAACTTTCCGTAAGGCGCACTCCGCCTGCAACGTTTATGTATAAATCCTGGTCGCTGAATCGTATGCCGGTGCGTTTTTCCAATACTGCCGCAACCCGTGCAACTCTCGCAGAATCAATCTTGTCGGAATAAACTCTGCTTATCGAAGATTTTGCCGGAACTGTCAATGCCTGAATTTCTACGATAAAAGCTCTGCTTCCTTCAAATACCGCAGTGTTTGCAATTCCTGCCGGCATTTTTCCAGAGCGTTTTGTAATGAACATTGTGCTTGGATCTCCAACTCCTTCAAGTCCTTTGTCTGTCATTGCAAAAATTCCAAGCTCGTCAACAGAGCCAAAACGGTTTTTCTGTGCGCGCAAAAACCTTACCTCGTCGTCATTTCTTTCAAACGAAATTACTGTATCGACCATGTGCTCAAGGCTTTTTGGACCGGC
>NZ_DLLH01000014.1:0-13075 GCF_002476655.1 Treponema sp. UBA7567 | reverse complement strand
GCTTCCGGTCTACACGTTCCGATACAGGGCGGAGGAGGACAAAAATATACTTATGGACGACGGGACGGTCAACATCTTTTTCAACGCGGCCATGTATGATAAAATGCGGTCGGAGAGTTTGTTCTTAAAAATTGCATGACGCAGAAAACTTCAGTTTTCAAGGAATGCAATTCCGTCCACGTAGTGGACACTTTAATCAAGGCAGTTTTCAAAGGAAACTGTCAGTTAAAATAAAATGCGCTATTTTTGCGTTTTATTTTAACCATTCATTTTTTAAATACCTTTGCGGAAAAACAGCAAAAGACGATTTTACAGACAGGCTTTCCGCGCTGGTGGAGCGTGTAAAGATGAATGCCCAGTGGAGGCACAGATATATGACAATCGAACAGGAGATTAAGCTGCAGGCAAGAAATTTGGCGCAAGATATGGCAAAAGATATGGCACAAGACATTGCTAAAGATATGGCTAACGATATTGCGAGCGAAAAAACTCTCCAAACTGCCAAAAACTTGCTTAAAATAAACATCTCACCTGAACAGATTGCTTCTGTTACAGGGCTTTCCTTGGAGCAGGTTAAAAGCTTAAAAACTGGCAAAAGCTAAATCTCAAAAAACAGGTGGTAATATTTTTAATATCACCTGTTCTTGCAGTCATTTTTCTACGCTTTTAATCATTTCTTTTCCCCACCATTCGCACAGTTCTTCGTAGGCCTGCAACTGGAGTTCCGGGATTACTGCTTTTTTTAGCTGCTCAAGATTGTTTCTTGCGTAATACCGGCATGTCTTTTTCAACTCTTCAATTTCGGCTTCTGTAAGATTTTTGGCTTCTATGTCTTTTTTCTGAACAAAATCCAGAAGAACAGTGCTTGCGCTTGCGGCAGAGCAAACTTTTTTCCATTGCTCAAGGCTGTAAATTTTCTTTTCAGACGAAATTCCTGTATCGACACAGTAAGAATACACTTCGTTTTTTATGCCGGCATATTTTTTTGCATAAAAGGCAAGAAAAAAATAAACCAAAAAATCTTCCGCAAAGACACAATATACTGGAGGAATTTTTTCAAACGCATTCAAGCACAATTCACGCTCAAAAAGCTTTGCCCACAAAAAACCGCAATGGTTGCGCTGAACCAAAAAGCCATTTAGAATCTCATCTTTGCACAAAAAGCCTTCGGCGCGGCAATCTGTCCCGGCAAAAACATTGGTTATTTTTTTTGTAATTTCAAGAATCCTATTCTCTAAAAATTTTTTATCCTTTTCAGAAAGATTTTTTAAGTCCTGCTCAGTTTTGACTTTTGCCCTGCCATGAACAATGTCCGCTCCATTTTTTTCGGCAATCTCATACAGCGCGCTCAATGCGTCCGGCAAAAGAAAGTCGTCGCTGTCCACAAACATTATGTATTTTCCGGCCGCCGCATAAACTGCAGAACGGCGGGCTTCTACAAGGCCTTTGTTTTTTTCGTGCTGAACAAGCTTTACACAAAAATTTGGACTTTTATGCTTTTTGCAAAACTCTTTTAAAATCTTCTTTGTATTCAGCTCTTTTTCTTTTAACCGGCCAATTCCCTCGTCATCAACAACAATAATTTCAAAGCCGCAAAAATTTTGAGAGCAAATGCTTTCCAGGCATGCAGGCAGAAGTTTTTGCGTGCCGCAGACAGGCACACAGACAGAAATCTTTATCAATTTTTTTTTAAACAAACTGAGCATATAAAAAAATTATATCATAAAAAAAAGCGGCTTGCTCCACTTGTTATTATCGAGCGTTCGACTTCTCTGTCATTATCAGTCTTGGCCATTTGTCATTATCGGGCTTGACCGTTTGTCATTATCGGGCTTGACCCGATAATCCATGCGGATAGATTGCCGTGTCAAGCACGGCAATGACAAAAAAAAGCACGCAATGACAAAAAAAAGCACGGCAATGACAAAAAAGAAGAAAGCACAAGAATGGCAGAGACAAAAAAAGCGCGGCAATGACAAAAAAACAACTGCGGGAATGACAGTTTTGTTAGCATTGGAATGACAAAAAAAGCAAGCGCCATAATAGCAGTTTTTACTTACCGGCCGGCTGTCTTTAGAAAACTTTAATTTTCTGTATAATAAAAATTAGTTGTGCCAATATCAAACGATACAGAAATGCTGGCAGCTCCTCTTGAAAGCGTTGAGCCGTCAATATCAAACTCAACAATAGAGTCTTTATTTTTTAGTGCTCCACTACTGCCGTCTACCGCCTTCAAATAAAAGCCATCGTCAACAATTACAATCTTCTTTGGCACAACAGCGCAGAACTTTGTAGGCCCAAAAAAGTCGGTATTGGCTGAATCAGTTGCATCAGGAATACAATAGTAATCCGTATAAGAACCTGTACTATGAGTATAGCTAAATTCTTTTACCTCTGATGCCCAGCCAAACTTCTCAAAAGAGCCGGTTTCTGTGCTGATTTTTACCAGCGCGCCGCGGCTATAAAAATAATCGTTGCTACTAAGCCCAACAGAACTAGAAGCCTCCTTTACAAGCGCATAAACATTCTCTGTACCATAGCCAAGGCCGTCTCCAAACTGCAAATCCGTTATCGAAATTGAATCATAGGAAGCATCATGCTTAGAAGAATCATAGCCTTCCAAAACATCTTGCGAAACAAGAGATTTTACAAGGCTTGGAGTTCCTACCGCAATGCTTCCAGAATCTACGGTCACAGTCGCTTTATAAACATTGCATGAGCTGTCTGCAAAATAAAAGTCATTTCCGTTGACTGCGATATTTGTTAAAGAAACGTTCTCTCCGAGAGCCGAAGTATTCATCGTTGCTCTTGCAGCTACAGCAGGCGTATCTCCCGTAGAAACAGCATAAACTGTCGCTGAGCTGTCTCCATTTACAAGCAGATATATATATCCGTTCACAGCGTCATAGCACATATCTGCAGGGCTGCTTGTAATTTCTGAAAGTTCGGCTGTTAAGTCAGAATCAGTTGAATAAGAATTTGAAGAAACTTTCATCGAATATTTGTTCAAAGCCGCCACGCTATCCGAAAACTCCACAGTCCAAAGATTGTAATTTTTGTCAAAGCAATAGCATTTAGAATTATAACTTTCTTTTAGGGTGCTTTCTGCCGCGTCTGAATCAGTATAATCATAAATTTGCTTCATACTTAAAGAATGAGTTCCAGAAATCCAGACAGCCGCGCTGCGGCTTGGCGTCTTAAAAGTAAAGCTAAGCTCGCAAAGATAGAGTTTTTCTCCAACAGACACAAAGCAGCTTACAACGTTTGTACCGTCAATTTTTAGGCTGTCATTCTGCGTAGGATCAAAATATATAAGCTCATCTGTGATGCTGTCATCAATTGAGTCCCCGTTCAAGTACCATAAGCATTTTTCGATTTCTATGCCGTCAGGGGCTTTAAGCTTAATATTAAGGTCGGAAGATTCATACGGAATAACGCTGCCAGAGCTGTAAGTTTCAGAATCCGAGCCGCTTGTATAATACGCCTCAATAGAAAGGTCCGCGCTTGACTCTGCTGTTATGCCTTCCATGCTTGCAGGCTTTATATAGAATTCGCAGGAACCGTCATCTCCAGAAACACTAATCACCGTATTCTGATCCGAAACCTTTTTCGAGCCATATTCGAAGAGCGAGAAGCAGCTTGTGTCAATTTCAGAGGCTGAATAAAAGAAAGGTGCGGCTACATATGCTGTAAAGTTGTCTGCTGTAGTTCCGTCTTCGCTGTCTTTAACCGCAAATATGTTCAATTTGTCGTCAATTGAATCTACAAAAGCGGCATTGATGCAGGCTCCGTTTTTAAGGGTAATATCAAGCGGCTTTCCTTTCTCAACAGTAATGCCGCTTGCTTCAAATTTTTCATTTCCGTCTGTTGCAACAAGGCAGACAGAGCCCGAAAGAGCGGTTGTAACGGTATTTGTATCAGGATCCGAAGCGAGCGCTATAGATTGGCTTTCTCCTAAATAGATTGAACATTTTTTTGAATCTTCAAGAGCTTCCTTTAACTCATTGAATGTTTTTATGTCAATTACAGGAGCACTGTCCATAAAAATCTCAACTTCCGATACTTCAGGCCAAGTCTTTGTCAACTTTTCCAAAAGCGCCGTAAGGTTTTTTCTTGAGGACACAGCAAGGCCGTTCATATTTTGCGCGCTTTCTGAAGTGCCGTTTGTCGCATAGTATTTTTTTACGGACGTGCTGGAAATTTTTATATCCGAGTCTGTAGTTTTTATTCCGGAGGCAATTTCTACCATCATTTTGTCGTTCGGAATTTCTATTTTAACACTGTCATTACAATAGAACTCAAGCTTGTACCAGCCTGGAGCGATATCTTCTCCAGTAAGAGCATAAACGCTGTCGGAAGAGCTAGAAAAAACAAGGTTGTTTTTATCAGTTGAATACTCAATATCGCCTGTCTGATTATTTTTAAGTGTAACAAGCAAGGCAGGAGCATAATTTGATATACCGGCCGCATCAAAAGAAAGCTCAAGGCTGCCTTTGGTAGAACTGTCTTTTTTTAGTTCGACAAGCACTGTTATGCTGTTTTTTGCAGATTCCGAAGAAACTGAAACACCTTCTTTTGTTCCGCTGACGGTTATTGTGCCGTTTCCTTCAGAATAGCTTCCTTCGAGAGCGATATTGTACGTTCCGACCGGAATCAATTTTGCATTAAGGACACCCTCGCTGTAATAAAGGGACGGGCTGCCAGAGCTAGAATCCGAAGAGCCGGAAGTCCACGCAAGCTCAATGGATTTTTCGTCGGAATCGCCTGTAGGCTCAAAAGCTATTTTCCAGGAAGTTATTTTGTCTAATTCAAAGCTTCCGGCCGAAATATAGCGTCCTTTTGAATCAAAACTAATCGAAACAGAAGTATTTTCTTTTAGATTAGATTTTTCTGCAGTTTTTGAGTCCAGAATGTCCGCGCATCCTGCAAAGAGCGCAATTACAGCAAAAGCTGCAAGTCCTTGTAAAAAGCGTTTAATTTTCATATTTTTCTCCACAAATTTAGTTTTTATGTTCATTTTTACTGCCATTTATAGATTGCTAAACGAGTTTGATATGCAAACATCGCAGTGTCGAGCACGGCAATGACAAAAACCATTGCCATTATCTGGTCGACAATTTTTGTCATTATCGGGCTCGATTGTCCTGTCATTATCGGGCTCGACCCGATAATCTAACTGTCCTGTCTTTCCCGCGCTCGATGCGGGAATCTTCCTTATAAAAGGCTTCTTAAGGGTTTTAGTTTTCCTTCAAAACAAAAATGTATTCAATTCCTATGCGCTCACCGCCAGAGCTTATAAAGCACATAAGATTGTTGTTTTTTTCCTCTCCGCCGTTTTCTGTCAGAACAACATCATCATTCTGTGTTAAGTTGAGCTCAAAAGAGGACTTGTCTTTTGCACAGGCAATGTCTTTTCCGTTCATATACCAGCTGTAGGAATACGAGTCAAAGCCGAATTCTTTTTCGCACTCGATAGAAAATTCAATCGCTTTATCCTCATAAGCCAATTCTGGAATATTGCCGCCAGAATACTTGTATTCGGCTGAGTCTTTTTTTGCGCAGATACTGAATTCACTTGCATCAATTCCTGAAATTTCCGAATCTGCTTTTATCCGCTCAAGCTCAACATCAAGAGAATTATCCCCTGCCTCAAGCTCAACGTAATAAGGCTCAGTATTTTTGTAGTTTTCAAGCTCTCCGTTCAAAATTTTAGCATTCACCTCGATTTTTGAACCAGGATTCAAGTCTTCTATCGTAAATACAGCAGGCTTATCAGAACCGCTTTTAGGCTCTGCTATCGCAAACTGCTCTGAACGATTTAAATCGCCGCTCAGGCGCACATCCAAAGTCCAGTCTCCTGCGCTGCTCTCCCTGGCTGAACGCGCAAGTTCCGCAGGAACAGCAAAGCTGACAGAAGAAGTCTCGCTTGCGGCACAAGAAAAAAGCAAAGCGCAAAAAAGCGTCGCCGCAACACAGAAACAAACTCTTTTTATCATAAAGTCCTCCGCCTTAAAAAATCAAAACAAACGTAGCAAAGTATAACGCACAAGGCAGGCATTTTCAATTTTTGCAACGAAAAAGACAAAAAAACAAAAGCAGTTTTAAACAACTTTAGTAGAATAACATCTTTTTATCAAGTGGAGCGAATGTCATTGCCGCCCTTGACTTTTGTCATTATCAGGCTTGACTTTTGTCATTATCGGGCTTGGCTTTTGTCATTATCAAGCTTGACCTTTGTCATTATCGGGCTTGGCTTTTATCATTATCAAGCTTGACTTTTGTCATTATCGGGCTTGACCCGATAATCCCATATGCAAGGCTTGCGGCATCTTTCTGACAGTATGTAAATATCTTTCTGTAAGGCTTGCGGCATTTTCCTGACAGTATGTAAATATCTTTCTGTAAGTCCTGCAACATTCTCCTGTCAGTCCTGCAACATTTTCCTGCAAGGCTTGCGGCGCTTTCCGGATTTACGTCTTTACATCAAGCAATAATAAAAAAGTGTCCGAAAACCAAACATTGAAAGAAAAAACTGGACAGGCATAAAAAAACCGGCAAAAACAGAATTTAAGCCGGTTTCTTATCATACAAAATATTTTTTAATTCTATTCAAGAACTGTTGCTTCGTGCGAGCCTTTAAGGTCTGCTCCCAAATCGTGCTCAGAAGCTTTTACATAGCCGATTTTATAGGCCTTCATATCTGGAATTCCAAGTTTCTTGTGGACATCTGTCGCAAAATCAGCAGCTTTTTTGTTAAAATGCTCGGCAATCGCATCGGCATCTTCTTTTTTAACGGCAAGAACAAGTCCGATTCCCATGTTGTATGTTCCCCACATGCCTTCCGGATCTGCTCCGCGGCGCTCGAGCTCGGCAAAAATCGCAGGCTTTTCCCAGCTGTCCTTTTTGATTACGCTTACAAGGTTCGCGCCTTTTTTGTACATTCTAGGAACATTCTCATAAAAGCCTCCGCCTGTAATATGAACCATTCCGTGGATTTTTTCGCCAAATGTCTCCAAAGCGTCCATAACAGGGCGCACATAAATGCGTGTCGGAGTAAGCAAAACTTCTCCAATCGGTTTTCCGTTAAAGTCTTCGTTAAAATCCTTTACGAGCTTGCGGACAAGAGAGTATCCGTTTGAGTGGCATCCTGTCGAAGAAAGCCCAATCAAAACATCCCCGGCCTCGATTCTGTCGCCGGTAATCATTTTTTCTTTTTCGCCAAAACCTACGCCAAAACCGGCAAGGTCGTATTTTCCGTCATCGTAAAAACCAGGCATTTCGGCGGTTTCTCCGCCCAGAAGCGCGCATCCGGCATCAACGCAGCCGTCGGCAACACCTTTTACAAGCTGTCCGGCAACTTTTGCGTCGAGTTTTCCGCAGGCAACATAGTCCAAGAAGAACGAAGTCTTTACACCGGAACACAAAATGTCGTTTACGCTCATTGCAACGCAGTCAATTCCAACAGTGTCGTATTTTCCCATCTGAAAAGCAATGTCGAGCTTTGTGCCCACACCGTCAGTGCCAGAAACAGCGACCGGATGCTTTAAGCCGGCAGGAATTTCAAACATTCCGTTAAAGCTTCCCAAATCCGTCAAAAGTCCAGGAATACGGGTGCGCTTTGCATGAACCTTGTATTCGTTTACAGCGTTGTAACCTTCTTCAACATCAACGCCAGAATCTTTGTAGTCAATTGTCGCCATATTTTTCCTCAATAATTTGGAGCGCATTTTTCGTTCCCGGCCGCGCTTGCGCAGTTCGGTAACCCTCAGTCCTTCGGACCGGCTAACGCCGCTGCTCCAGTGCGGGCTAAGATTTTTTTATAATATCAATTTTTCGCTCTTGTGTCATTATGCGCTAAAACGCAACGTCAAGACCGGAAGCCACGGCTTCATCTGCAAGCTTTTTGCGGAAAGCCGCAAGTTTTTCTTTTAGCTCTGGATATTTTATCGAAAGAATTTCCGCCGCAAGGTAAGCCGCGTTTTTTGCAGAATTTATTCCGACTGTCGCAACCGGAATTTGCGGAGGCATCTGCACAATAGAAAGAAGCGCGTCCATTCCGCCCAGACCGTTAGAAACTCCGGGATTTACACATTCGAGCGGAACTCCAATAACAGGAAGTGTCGTTGCTCCTGCAATAACACCCGGCAAAGCCGCCGCAAGTCCGGCTCCTGCAATAATCACTTCAAAACCTTCATCTTCAACTTTTTTTACAGTTTCGTGCAAAAGCGCGCCTGCGCGGTGAGCCGACAGAATAAAAGCCTTGTATTCAATTCCAAATTCCTTTAAAACGTCTGCCGCTTTCTTCATAGTATCTTTGTCTGATTTAGAGCCAAAAAAAATCGCAACTTTCATAAAAACCACCTCGGATTCATAGTACCTTAAAATCAAAACAAATTCTATAAAAAGCCTTTTTTTGCCAAAAAGGCTTCTCATTTTGTAACCGTAATCCAGCGGATTTTATTTTTTGACTCTGGCGATATGTACTTTTTAAATGCAGAATAAACCTGTCCTGCGCTTACGTTCTGCACTTGAGAAGAGCGTTTTAGATATGTGTCCGGTTTTCCTGAATATTCAAGCGAAGTAATAATATTTGCGGCTACTCCTGTTCCGCTCTGGCTCGAATCGAACAATGTCGTAATGTATTTGTTTTTGTATTGCTCTAGTTTTTCTTCAACCTGCTTTTCGCCCGGAAAACTTTCAATCGCCTTGTAAATCAACGAATGAATGTTTTCCGTATCGCTTATTTTGTAAGCGCTTATCGCTCCGAGCATCTGCTTTCCGCCAAGAACGCCCGTTCCGATTGAGTAAACAGCGCCTGCTTTCTCGCGCACCTGGTCAAAAAATATATCATCCAAATACATAAGAGAAATTGCAAAAGGCACATAATCCGGATCATACCGCTCTGGACAGTTAAAAAATCCGATTGAATAGCCAGAAGTTCCAGCCTGCTCATTTTTTAGGAAAATATCCTCGCCTTCAACCAAAATCTCTCCAACTTCCGGAGATTTGTAGCTTCCTTTTTGAATCGCCCCAAAATAAGAATTGAGCTTTTCGACCAGTTTTTTCTGTCCGTCCAAGTCCATATTTGCGACAACGACAAATTTTATTCTTTTTGCATCCAAAAGTTTTTTATGGTGATTTTTAATTTCGTCCAAAGTAATAAGCTTTAACGACTCTTCGGTTACAGAGGCCGAGCTTGCATAAGAAGTTTTTCCAAACGCCGTTTTTTCAAGCTCAATTCCAAGCTGGCCGCTCGGATCAGATTTTGAGCGCACAAGAGAATCTTCTTCGTTAAGCATCATCTGCTTAAAATCGTTTTCTAAAAAAGCCGGCGAATTTATTGAATCGGCATAGACTTCGAGAACGCCATCCAAGTCTTTTTGGAGGCATTTTATTCCGGCGACGCTGTAATCGCGTCCGCTCGAAGCGCTCATCGAAAAAGAAATTCCGTACTGCATGTTTTGAATGTCTTCGTACGAAAATTTTTTGCTTCCGTGGAACATAAGCTCAAGTGCAAGGCCTTCAATTCCTGCCATTTTTGGACTTACAAGCGGAGTTCCGCCTTCAAAAACCGTGCGCAAAACAAAAACCTGTCCGCCGTTCGTCTTTTTAAAAATCACTGGAATTCCGTTTTTTAACTCATATTGCGAAAAATCTTTTACATTTTCTTCATAATAAGCGTCTTTTTCGTTTTTTGGAGACGAGGCGCAGCCTGCAAGAAAAAATATTTGTGCCGCAAGCAAAACAAAAAATGCTTTTTTTATAATCTTCATTATTTTCCTCCGAAAAATGCCTTTTTAGAGCGGATTTATTTCCACCAGCGGGCATTTTCTGCATTAAGCTCCTGCCAGCCGTCTTTTTCAAATTCTTTTTTATTTTCCCTGTAATATTCCGGGTTTACAAAAAGAACGGCAAGCCCTTTTTTATCTTTTATATATTTTTCAACAAAAGAGCGGACATCTTTATTTTCAACTTTTAAAATATTTTCGTCATAAGAAAGAGCATAATCCGCACCAGAAGAAGCCCATTCCGAAGAAAAGCCCCGTAAAAAAAGAGAAGCGGTTTCCATTGAATAGGTTCTGCTGTCTTCAAGCCTGCCCTTTACGCTTTTTATGTCTTTTTCGTCGTATCCAGTTCCGCTTTTGAGCATATCGTCCACTGCCTGCGTGTTCCAGTAGTCAAGAATAAGCTGCGCCCTTTTTTGCGGTGAAATTTTTTCATCATTCATAAAAGCGGCAGAAAAACTTATAACTCCGCTAGCCCGCATTGTCGAATACGAGCCGCCGATATAATCCGCATCTGGAATATTCAGTTCTTTATTTTGTATTGCCCTGGAAATAAAATTTCCAGACGGGTTTGAAAGGAGATACGACCAGACATCTGCCGCATAAGTGTCATTCTCGTCGCTCTGGGAGTCAGGTCCGCGCAGATAAAAAACAATTCTGCTTATTCCCTTTGAATTTTGAGGATCGGCAAAGACAAGCTTTTTTGTGGCCGAAAATGGAGTTTTTGACGAAGTTTCGATTTTCTTTCCAATTTGGGCGTTTTTTCCGTTCTGCCAGCCGCCGTAAATTTCTTTTACGAGAGAATAGACTTCTTCGTGCTTTACATCGCCTCCGACAAAAAGTCCGGTGTTTGCAGGAACATAATATTCTTCCTGAATTTTTTTAAGGCTTTCCGCTGTCGCATTTCTTATGATTTTTGGATCGCCGGAAGTGTCGGTTTTCCAGGGACATTCAAAAAAAAGATTTTTAAAAACTCCTGCGCCGAAAATTCTTCCCGGCTCGCTCATTCCGCCTTCTATTTCCGACAAAACAACAGATTTCTCGTTTTCGAGCTCTTTTTCGTCAAGAAGCGGAGTGCGGATTGCATAAGACCAGTATTCAAGTCCGTCTTTTAAAAGTCCCGACGGCACTGTAAAAAAATAATTTACGCGGTCAATCGAAGTCGTTCCGTTCCACTCAGAAACGCCCATTTTATTCAAAGCGGCATACGCCTCCTTTTGATTTGCGTATTTTGCATTTCCTTTGAACATCATGTGCTCGTAAAGATGAAAAAGCCCCGCGTTTTCCGGCGTCTGGGCAACAGCTCCGGCTTTTACGGCAATTTCGATGTAAACAAGCGGAGCAGAATCATTTTCCATTACAAAAAGTTCAAGTCCGTTTTCGAGCTTATACTTAAAAAGCGACGGAACAGAAGTCTTTTGGGCAGGCAAGACAAAAACCGCGCCGCACAAAAAAAAGGCCGTTAAAAAAAATTTAAAAATTTTCCGAGTCATATATTCAATATAACAATATTGCGGTTTCTTAGATACAGTTATTCAGGACAACTCTATTGACACATACCCCATAGAGGTATTATATATTTTCTGGAAGAAATATAAAAAGAAAGGAAATCCTAATGGAATCAAAAAACAAATGCTGCTGCTCAGCAAGAACAAAAGAACGAAGTCCGGAAGAATTTAAGATTCTTTCAAACAGGCTCAGCCGTATTGAGGGCCAGATTCGGGGAATCAAAAAAATGCTCGAAAACAACGCCTATTGCCCGGACATTTTAATTCAGGTTTCGGCGGTGAATGCGGCGTTAAACTCGTTCAACAAAGTTCTTTTGGCAGAACACATAAATTCCTGCGTAGTGAACGATATTAAAGACGGAAAAACAGAAACCGTCGGCGAGCTTGTGGAAATTCTTCAAAAGCTTATGAAATAGCAAAAGGAAAATTTATGGATAAATACATAGTAACTGGAATGTCCTGCGCGGCCTGCGCTGCAAGAGTTGAAAAAGCGGTTTTAAAAGTTCCGGGAGTCAATTCATGCACGGTAAGCCTTCTGACAAATTCCATGGGAGTCGAAGGAGAAGCCTCTTCCGAAAAAATAATAAATGCTGTCGAAAAAGCCGGCTACAAAGCGCAGAAATTCTCATCAAAAGAAAGCCATTCAATTCAAGGCCAGACTCCGTCCGAAGACAGCGAGACTCCGCTCTTAAAAAAAAGGCTCGTCTGGTCGGTTTTGCTGCTGTCAGTCTTAATGTATTTTAGCATGGGACACATGATGTTTGGCTGGCCGATTCCAGCCTGGCTTACAAAAAACGGCGGAAATCACGTCGCAATGGGAATTTTACAGATGGTTCTCTCGGCTCTCATAATGCTCGTAAATAAAAAATTCTTCGTTTCTGGATTTAAAAGTCTTATTCATCTTGCGCCTAACATGGACACTCTCGTTGCCCTCGGTTCCGGAGTTTCGTTTGTTTACAGCGTTTTTGTGCTTTTTGAGATGACGGATTCGGTTTTGCTAATGGACAGCGCGCGCACTCTAAAACTTATGAACGGTTTTTATTTTGAAAGCGCGGCGATGATTGTAACTCTTATAACAGTCGGAAAGCTCTTAGAGTCAATCTCAAAAGGAAAGACAACAGACGCGCTTAAAAGCCTTATGAAGCTTTCTCCAAAAACCGCAGTTCTCCTAAAAAACGGAGCAGAAAAAACTGTCAAAATCGAAGAAGTTCAAAAAGACGATATTTTTGTAGTCCGCCCTGGAGAAAATATTCCTGCCGATGGAATTATTATTGAAGGAAGCTGCTCTGTAAACGAATCTGCGCTCACAGGAGAATCGATTCCTGTTGACAAGAAAAACGGCGACAAGGTCTGCGCGGCAACTTTAAATCAGACAGGATTTATAAAATGCAGGGCCGTAAAAGTCGGAGAAGACACAACTCTTTCGCAGATAATTCAAATGGTAAGCGACGCCGCCGCGACAAAAGCTCCGATTGCAAAAATTGCGGACAAAGTTTCTGGAATTTTCGTTCCGGCAGTAATTTTAATTTCGATTTTTACATTTTTGGCCTGGATTTTTGCAGGCGAAGAGTTTTCATTCGCCCTAAACCGCGCAATAACCGTTCTTGTCGTAAGCTGCCCTTGCGCGCTCGGTCTTGCAACTCCAGTCGCAATAATGGTCGGAAACGGAATCGGCGCAAAAAACGGGATTCTGTTCAAAACCTCCGCTGCGCTTGAACAGACAGGAAAGTCAAAAATTGTAATCTTGGACAAAACAGGAACAATCACAAAAGGAGATCCTCT
>NZ_DLLH01000046.1:30621-39209 GCF_002476655.1 Treponema sp. UBA7567 | reverse complement strand
GCCTGTTACGTTTTTTCTGAGGCTTGCAAAAATGCAGTTGTCGCCTGCTACAGTTCCCAAAATTTCGTTCAAATTAAGGCTGTCCAATGCGTTTGCTACGGAATTTGCCTGTCCGCTGAAAGTTTTTATTACGACTGTGGAATCGTTCCATTCAATGCTGACATAACCGCGCATAAAGTCTTGAACAAAAATCTCTTCGCTTTCGCCGCGGTCGTCTTCTCCAGGAAGAGTGTAGACATAGCCTGCGTGGCCGTCGCTCACTTTGCCGACTTTTAAAAGCTTTAGGTCGCGGGAAAGTGTGGCCTGAGTAAGCTCATAGCCTTCGTTTGTCAAAAGTCCAAGAAGCTCTTCCTGGCTTTTAATTCTGTTGTTTTTTATAAATTTTTTTATGGCCTTGAGCCTTGAGGTCCGTTCTTTCAAAATATTGTCCTTCGCATATTGTTACACAAAAAAAGGCAGTTTTTGCGAAAATCATCCAGTTTTTATGCATAAATTATGTATAAAAATACAAAAAGTGTCAAATAGAAGAAAATATGTTCCGTATCGTCGCAGGCCCTGTTCAAAAAAAATACAGAATTATACAGGCCTTGTTTTATATTTTTTTATTTTGCTGTAATATGATTTTATGGTAATTGTTCTTAAAAATGATGTCAGCGAAAACGAAAAAAAGAATATAAAAGCTCTCTTAAAGTCTAGAAATTTTAAGATTAACGAGGTTAAAGGTGATGAATCTACGATTCTTGCGGCGGTTGGACGGCTTGCCATGGATATTCGTGAAGTGGAAGTGCTTCCGGGTGTTGCAAAAGTTGTGCCGATTTCAAAACCGTACAAACTTGCAAGCCGTGAATTTAAGCCGGAAAACACAGTCGTAGAAATTCCAAACAATCGCGGCCAGATTATAAGAATCGGCGGAAGCAGGCTTGTTTCTATTGCAGGGCCTTGCGCTGTCGAAAGCCGGGAGCAGATGCTTGAAGCGGCCGCGGCAGTCAGTGCAAGCGGTGCCGTTATGCTTCGCGGAGGAGCCTATAAACCGCGGACTTCGCCTTATGCTTTTCAGGGGCTTGGAGAAGAAGGCTTAAAATACTTAAAAGAAGCCGGGGAAAAATACGGGCTTCCAGTTGTTACAGAAATTGTCGATGCGGAGTATATTCCAGTTATGGAAAGTAACGGGGTCGATGTCTATCAAGTTGGCGCGCGCAATATGCAGAATTTCGAGCTTTTAAAAAGGCTTGGAAAACTTGGAAAACCTGTTATTTTAAAGCGCGGTCTTTGCGCTACAATCCAGGAATGGCTTATGTCTGCCGAATATCTGCTTTCTAGTGGAACGGACAAGGTTATTTTGTGCGAACGAGGAATCCGCACTTACGAGACTGCTACGCGCAACACCTTGGATTTAAGCTCAATACCAGTATTAAGAAGCCTTACGCATCTTCCTGTGATTGTCGATCCTAGCCATGCGGTTGGTGTCCGCGATAAAATTCCTCCTATGGCTCTTGCCGCTGTCGCTGCCGGCGCAGACGGGATTATTGTCGAAGTTCACTGCCACCCAGAACAGGCTCTCTCAGATGCGGCCCAGGCTCTTTATCCAGAGCAGTTTGAAAAAATAATGCGCGATGTAGAAGCCCTTGCTCCTGTAATCGGAAAACAAGTTGCCCATATCCGCGCAGAAGAAAAAACAGAGCCACAGTCATTGCATGGTGAACAAAATAAAGCTTCCAAACGCGTGCTCTGCGCTTTTTCCGGAAAAAAAGGCGCTTATGCAGAACAGGCGATCTTTAATTATTTTGAAGATTTGGCTGAGCCTGTCGAAGCTGATTCGTTTGACGAGATTTTTCAGGAAGTAGTTGACGGCAAAGTTCAGTACGGAATGATTCCTATAGAAAACTCAACTGCCGGTTCTGTTTACAACAATTATGACAACCTTACGCGCTATGAAGACATTTCGATTGTCGGTGCGGTTACAATCCGGGTTGAGCACAGCCTTTTAGCTCCGGAAGGCGCGACCCTCGAATCAGTCAGGCATGTCTACAGTCATCCGCAGGGACTTGCCCAATGTTCTAATTTTATAAAAAAATATGGATATAAGACGGTGGATACTGTTTCTACGGCGACAGGAGCGGAGCTTGTAAGCGAAAAAAAAGACATTTCATGCGCGGCTATCGCAAATGCGCGCAATGCAAAGCTGTACGGCTTAAAAGTTCTTCGCCAGGGAATCGAAAACGACCCGAATAATTACACCCGCTTTGTAATAATCGCCGCAAATCATACAAAAAATTCTCCTAAATTATTGGGAGAGCAAAAGCCAAACCGCGCAACTTTGATGTTCTCGACAAAAAATGAAGCCGGCGCTCTCTACGATACTTTGGGCGTGTTTAAAAATGCAAAATTGAGCATGAACCGGCTTGAGTCGCGCCCGATTGCAGGAAAACCGTGGAAATACTGGTTTTACAGCGATGTGGTTATTCCTTCTGATGTAAAAAATCCGGTAAAATATATCGACGATTTTATAAATGTCTTAAAGTCGAATGCGGAAGACATAAGGCTTTTGGGCGTTTATTATGAATAAATTCAAATTTATTTAAGTAAAAACGGTCAGTTTGACAAAAAATAGAGGTAATAATATGGAAAAATTTGTTCTTTCAGTTCTTGTTGAAGATAAATCCGGCGTTTTGAGCCGTGTCTCTGGTCTTTTTAGCCGCCGCGGATTCAATATTGCGTCTCTTACGGTTTGCGAAACCCATAATCCGGAACAGTCAAGAATGACAATTGTCGTTGCAGGCGACGAGTATGTGCTTGAGCAGATTGAAAAACAGCTTTCAAAGCTTGTTGAAGTGATTTCGATCAGCCACTGCAAAAAAGAAGAAACCTGCGAACGCGAAATGGCGTTGATAAAAGTAAAGGCGACCGGAACTGAACGCGCTGTAATAATCGAGACTTGTCAGATTTTCCGTGCGCATATTGTAGACGTTTCTTTCAATTCTGTAATTGTAGAAGCAACAGGAAGCGAAGAAAAAATCGAAAGCCTTATCCGCCTTCTTGAGCCTTACGGAATTCTTGAGCTTGTAAAAACAGGCCTTGCCGCGATGGAACGTGGCGAAAAAGTAATGAAGTAATGATAAAAAAAATTATATTCTGGACTTTATTCTGCGCTCTTGCCGCTTCGTGTTCTCAAAAAACTGATTTTAACTTGCAGATTCCTGACGGAACCGAAATAGAAGAAAGTCCGGTTATAAAAAAAACTTCTCACAAAAACGACTTTTATATTTTTGAAGAAAGCCAGCAGGAACGGATTGATTTGTTCCGCGGAATGCAGGGCTGCGCGGCAGTCTGTATAAAGCTTAAGGTCGAAAAAACTTCCCGCAAAAAAGACGGAAGCCCAAATATTGCAAGCCTTGGTTTTATATATAAAACTGATTTTAATGGAAAGACTTCTGTTGGTTTTCCTCTTTCTTCACGGTCGCTTATAAATTTTAGTTTTGATGATTTTGAAGGGCAGTGCGTAGAAATTGTTTATTCTCTTGAGCGCGGAAAAGAATGTCCTGCCGGTTTTTTTGTTGATTTGGCCAGTTCAAAAGCAAAGTATTCTGTCGTTTCGGTGCAGGTTGCGCAAGCGTCCGTCGGCTTTGATTATTCTCAGGATTGTGAGCGCTATGCCTTTGCTCCGAATGGCGGAAACCTTGTAAAAGGTGCTAAAAAGATTGATTTTTCTGCGCTCGCAATGTGCTTTTCCCCGGTAAATTCAGAAAAAGCCCTTATGCCAAAAATTTGCTTTTCATTTAGCCATGATGCAGACAGCGTAAAATTTACTTCTGGAGGCGAGCGCTTTACAGTCCGCAACGGCGGTTCTGGATATATTGATGTTCCTGTGGCGGCCTTAAAATCTCCTTTTTCGGAACTGGAAATAACTGAAAACGCAGAGCAGATAAAAAGCGTTATGGCTGTTCCCAGCGACTGGAATCTTCTTGAAAACTCTTCAGCCCTTGTTTCTTCTCCTGTTAATCCGATAAAAGTTGATCCAGGGCTTATAATGCAGTGGCCGCAAAAAAACTGGCGCGGCAACGATTACGAGCTTTTTGAATGGGACAGGTTTTCAAGCATACTTTTTTTTGATACTGCAAATTACTCTGTTCAAAACGACTTTTTCCGCCGGCTTGCTTTTTTTGTAGAAAAACAGGGCTTTAAGGGAAAACTTTTATCAGATGCGGAGCTTGAAGGCAAACACGGCTACAATGCGCATGACTACAGGGCCTACGATTTGGCGTGCTTCTTTGAAAAAGCCAGAGCCGAAAATTTTCCTTTGAATAAAAAAGAGCTTCTTTTGCGCGAAATCCTCCTCAAAAACTCAATTATCGTTCAAAACGAAGACGGAAGTTTTTCTGAAGGACGAGGCGCTGTAATTTCAATCAGCCAGGAAAGCCCTCTTTATTTGAGGACAACTTTTGTCGCGCATGAAGGCTGGCACGGAATATTTTTTGTTGACGAAGATTTCCGCAATGCAGTTTCGAGCGTTTTTTATTCGCTTCAAATGGCAGATCCAAAAGCGATTGATTTTCTTATAAAGTATTTTAAGGTTACGCCTTCGCTTAATTATGACACCGAAGACGAGTATCTTCTAAAAAACGAATTTATGGCTTATATGCTTCAGCGTCCGGTTTCTGTTTGCGAAAAATATTTTACAGACATGGCATCCCGCTCTCATTCCCAGACTTTTATAAAAGAAGAAGCTGACTATATAATTGAAACAAAGGCGGCAGGTTTTTCCGGCTCGGCTCAAATGCTTGAAGATTACGTAAAACGCCGCTGGAATCTTTCCGCCGGACGCGTTTGGCTTTTAAGCCGCTAGATGTCAATATTGAACGAGCGTTCTGCGGCAACTGTCGTTATAGGCCCGTGCCCCGGCATNNGAGAATTTTCTGCTCAATTCCGCGCTTTAAAATCATCTTTGAGTAATTTGAATTTGTTTCTCCGATTGTCCCGGCTCCTATTACATCTCCAGAAAAAAGCACAGTTCCGATTTTGTAGACAATCGAGTCTGGAGAATGTCCAGGCACAGGAAAATATTCAATTTCGAGGCCGGCAAGGTTCAGTCTTCCTTCGCCGTGGATTACCTTTGTCTGGATTCCAAAAATATTGGATTCGGCGGCATAAACGTCTGCGTCATAAATCTTTAAAAAGGTTTTTAGCCCGCGCAGCTGGTCTTCGTGGTTGTGGGTAACCAAAACTGCGACAGGCCTGTAATGGTTGTCCTCAAGCTGGTTTATCATCTCCTTTGTAATTTTTCCAGGATCGATGATTACGGCTTCGGAGGTCTTTTCGTTTACAACAGCATAGCAGTTTGAAAAGCTGTCAATGTTCAGGTGAAAGTAGATTTTCATTTAGTTTGCTCCTGTATTCGTCAGAGGATTTTCCTCGGCATCACCTGTAAAAAGCGCGCTTCCTCGCTTGTCAAAAATTGCCTCGTTTGTGTTTGAAAGCTTGAATGAAACGTTGTTTGTCTGGACTTCAAAAAAAACTGTTTTTTTAATGTTGCAGTTTCTTATGGAAGTGTCCACCAAATGGGAGCGTATAAAACGGCTGTTGTACAAATCAGAATCATCAAAAGAAGACTGGTAGCTTGAAAGTCCGTTAAAATTGTCCTGGATTAAATCAGAGCCAGTAAAAAGCACGTGAATGAGTTTTGTTCCGGCGAAAGAACAGAACTGCATGTTGCTTTGAATCAGATTGCAATCCGTAAAAACTGTAAAGTCGAATTTGCACATTCTGCAGTGGATTTTTACGCAGTCCAGTTCAGAAAAAAAACAGTGGGAAAAATCGCAGCCGTAAAAGCGGTGCCCACTCAACGCAGATTTTGAAAACGTTATTCCTGAACAGTTAAGGCCGACAATTTTCTGGTTTTTGGAAATGTATTTGAGAAGGTCGTTTTTTGCTTTTTCAGGCTCTTTTGTATGCCTGTAGCAGAACTGAGAATTTTCGATTAAGTTTCCGTTTTCGTCGATGCAAGAAATTGAATTGCGCTTGCAGCCAGGATGTGCGCATGGATTATTTAAAAACATAAATCAATTGTATGGGATTGAATGATTTTTATCAAATATTTAAACTGTATTTATGTGCAGAAAATGTGGAAAACAAATTGAAATTTCAGAAATTTATAGAAATACAGTCTGCCCTGTTTGCGGCGCGGATTTGCACAGTTGCATAAACTGCCGTTTTTATTCGCCGGAAAGTCATTTTGGCTGCAAAGAAACGGTTGAAGAGCTTGTTGCGGACAAGGAGCGTTCTAATTTTTGCGAGCATTTTTCTGTAAATAAAGGCGGTTTTGCAGGAGCCGGCAGTTTTTCTCAAAAGTCCCAGGAAGCGCGTTCTGCCTTTAACTCTCTTTTTGGAAACTAAAAATGAATTCTGATTTTTGTTGCGCCGATTTTGCTTTTTTAGACTCTGGAACAGGCGGAATTCCGTATATGCTTGCATTAAAGCAAAAGCAGCCGTCCGCCCGGTGTGTTTACCTCGGAGATACAAAGCATTTTCCTTACGGCGAAAAATCTGTTGAAGAAATTGCTGAATGCGCGTCGGAATCGATTTCTCTTATTGTAAAAAAATGGAATCCGCGCGCTTTAATAATCGCCTGCAATACGATTTCTGTAACTGCGCTAGAAAGGCTGCGTTCTCTTTTTCCTAAATTGCCGATTGTAGGAACAGTTCCGGCAATAAAACTTGCGGCAAGGCTTACACTGAATAAAAAGATCGGCTTTTTAGCGACAAACGCTTCGGTCAATTCTCCTTATAGCAAAAAGCTGATTGATGATTTTGCGGATAATTGCCAGGTTTATTGCCGTGGAGATCCGGAGCTTGTGCGTTTTATCGAAAAGGATTTTTTTACGGCCTCTATTGAACAGAAAAAAAATGCGGTAAAGCCTGCGGTTGATTTTTTTGCCTCAAAAGGCTGCGATGTAATAGTGCTTGGATGCACTCACTTTACTCATATAGCAGATATAATGCAGCTTGCCGCCGGAAACAATGTAAAAGTTATCGACAGCAGGGAAGGGGTTTCCAGGCAGGCAATCCGCGTCGAAAGCGAAGGTTCTTCTAAAAAAACAGAGTATCTTTCTGAGCCTTTTAAGGATATGTCTTTTTTTGCAACCGCCGCTAATCCTAAGGAAGAAAAAGAATATAAACTGCTTTGCAAAAGGCTTGATATTCCCTGGGGCGGAATTGTCCAATAAAAAAACGGCTTACGGGCATGCGGAAAGCAGACCTGTAAGCCGTTGCGTTGCTCAGGAAGCTAATAAGCTATTGAAGTTTTTTTGCAATTTCGTCTATAAAGTCCCATGAGTTTACTATGCGTTCTGCTTTTGGCTCTGCAAGAAGAGCCAGGTCTCCAGTCATTGTTCCGCTTTCGATTACGTCGAGAGTGGCTTTTTCGAGTTTTTTTGCAAAGTCTGCCAGATCCTGGGTTCCGTCGAGCTCGCCGCGTTTTTTGAGCGCTCCTGTCCAGGCAAAGATTGTCGCAACTGGGTTTGTAGAAGTTTTTTCGCCTTTGAGATAGCGGTAATAGTGCCTTTGAACAGTTCCGTGGCTTGCCTCGTATTCAAACTCGCCGTTTGGAGAAACAAGGACTGAGGTCATCATTGCAAGGCTTCCGCATGCAGAGGCAATCATGTCGCTCATAACGTCGCCGTCATAGTTTTTGCATGCCCACAAGAATCCGCCCTTTGACTTCATTACGCGCGCAACAGCGTCGTCAATCAGAGTGTAAAAATATTCAATTCCAGCTTTCTCGAACTTTTCTTTAAATTCTTCGTCATAGACTTTCTGGAAGATTGCCTTGAAGTTGCCGTCGTAGATTTTAGAAATAGTGTCCTTTGTTCCGAGCCAGCAGTCGATTTTTTGATCGAGGGCATAGTTAAAGCAGCAGCGGGCAAAGCTTTCGATTGAAGAATCAAGGTTGTGCATTCCCTGAAGAACGCCAGGNNATTGTTTTTCTTATTTCTTTTCCATCTTCGCCGGTAAATACAAGCTCCGCTTTTCCTGCGCATGGAGTCTTGATTTCGCAGTTTTTGTAGACATCGCCATAGCCATGGCGGCCGAGGACAATTGGCTTTTCCCAGCTTGACACGTTGCAGTGAATGTTTTTTACAAAAATAGGCGCGCGGAAAATTGTTCCGTCAAGCTCTCCGCGCAAAATTCCGTTTGGAGAAGGAGTGAGCCGCTTTAAATGGTATTCTTCCATTCTGGCAGCGTTGGAAGTGATTGTAGCGCATTTCACGCCGACACGAAGCCGTTTGATTGCATTTGCCGCATCGTAAGTTACTTTGTCGTCTGTTTCGTCGCGGTTTTTAAGGCCCAAGTCGTAATATTCGGTCTTGAGATCAACAAAAGGTTCCAAAAGTTTTTCTTTGATTACAGCCCAAAGCACGCGAGTCATCTCGTCGCCGTCGAGCTCCGCAATTGCGTTTTTCATCTGTATTTTAGACATAGCACACCTCAAATTCTATTAAACTGATTATATAGAAAAATAAAATCTCTGAAAATAAGCAACGCAAAAAAAATGGCGGGGATTGCGGGGGCGCGTATGGGATTATCGGGTCAAG
>NZ_DLLH01000046.1:0-30562 GCF_002476655.1 Treponema sp. UBA7567 | reverse complement strand
GCCGTGCTTGACACGGCAATCCGCCCGAATTTTTAATAATTTTCAAATTCGCCAATCAATTCGCCTATAATCGGAATCAGCTGTTTTTTGCGGCTGACTATGTCTTTTAAGAAATAAACCTGCTCTTCAACCTTAGGAAAATGCAGAAAATCCATGAACTTTTTTTCGCCTGCAACGAGCATCAGCGAATTTAGATTTGAAATGTCTGTTGCCAAAAGCGCGCTGAACAGCGCTTTCCGCTCTTTTTTCTGTTCCTCCAGCTGGGCGATAAATTCTTCTTTCCGCCTTAGAATTTCCTGGGTTCCGTCAACTTCAATCTGGCTTACGGTAAATGTCTCTCCGGCCTCAGAGTATTCTTTTAAGTCCTGGGCGATAATCTGCAATGCGGTTCTGTCTTTAATGCGGCTTCCGGCCTTTATTATTTCTTCGCCGAAAGATTGAATTTCAAGGCCTGTAATCTTGCTCAGAATATTGGCGATTTCTACGTCTGTTTTAGTTGTCGTAGCCGACTTTAAAATCAAGGTGTCGCTCAAAATTCCGCTCAAAAGAAGGCCTGCGATTTTTACAGGAATTTCAATCTTGTTTTCTATAAAGAGCCTTGAGATAATTGTGGAAGTTGAGCCAAGAGGCATATTTATAAAAGTAATCGGACTTTTTGTCGGGGCAGGGCCTATTCTGTGGTGATCGATTATTTCCGCGATTGTGTAGTTTTCGATTCCATCGACCGCCTGAGAAAGCTCGTTATGGTCAACAAGCGCAACTTCAAGGTCAGGCTCGTTGTGGAGATCTATTTCCGACATAATTCCAATCACCTTGTTTTCGTCGTCAACAACAGGAAGAAGACGCAGCGGACTTGAGAGAATTTCTTTTTTTACGTTTGCAAGCAGGTCTTTTGCCTGGAGCGCTTTTAGAGAAGTATTTGCAACCTTAAAAACCGGAACCGAATACATAATGAGCATAGAAGTTGAAGAAGTGTTGAGCGGGCTTAAAATTATTGTTGTTCCGATTTTTTTTGCAAGCTCAATTACCTTTGGGCTTGGAGTCCTTGAGCCTGTTATGATTAAAATATCCGCCTTGTTTTCGAGGCAGAAAAGCTGAATGTCTTCGCGGTCGCCGGTTACAACGATAACCGGCTGCGAAAGGTGGGATTTGAGAGTGTTGGAAAAAGAAGAAAAGCTTGTCGATGCCAGAATAATCTTAAATTCGCGCTGCCTGTCCGGATTGTGCTCGCTCAAAAAAGAGGCTTTTAGTGTTTCCTTTAAAAGCTTTGCCGAAGTAAAAAGCGAAAGATGGTGCATCGGGTCAAAGTTGTCAAAAATGCTCTTAAAAATCAAGTCGCTGGAAATAAGACCCTTGTAAAGCCCGGATTTGTCAACGACAGGAAGAACATTTACTTTTTTGTCGCGCATCTTGCTGACCGCGTTCCAGATCGACTCGTTTTCGCCGGTTGTAATTGCGCCTTTGTGCATGAAATATTCGACCTTTGGCAAAAGGTCTGGAATAAAAAGAGGCGGGGAGATACCGAATTTCTTGTAGATATAGTCAGTCTGCGGATTTAAGTGTCCTGCGCGGCATGCAGAATAATGCTCAAAGCCCATCTTTTTTTTCAAAAGCTCAAGAGCAGTGCTGCTGACAATCGAATCAGTGTCAGGGTTTTTGTGCCCAAAAATAAGAATCCTCTTCATAAAATCACCCCAAAGTCTTGCGAAGATTGTAGCCCAAAAACAAAAAAAAATGAATTCCAATAGATTATCGGGTCAAGCCCGATAATGACACTTTGTTTTTTGTCATTGCCGTGCTGATTAAACTGTCATTGCCGTGCTGATTAAACTGTCATTGCCGTGCTTGACACGGCAATCTGTCTGTATGGGATTATCGGGTCAAGCCCGATAATGACAGTAGGGCAATCTGGTAATGACAGTAGGGCAAGCTGGTAATGACAGCAAGGCAAGCCCGATAATGACAGCAGGGCAAGCCTGGCAATGACAGCAGGGCAAGCCCGACTGTTTAGTATGGGAGAATATTATGGACAAGCGGCAGCTGGCCGCTAAAATCTGGGAGTCCGCAAATAAAATGCGCTTCCTCTGTTTTTTTGGAAAATAATTGTGAGGCACAAAATGAAAGGAAAACTGGCAGTACTGACAGCAATATTTTTGCTTTTTTGCAAAGGAACATACATGAATGCAAGCGACATAACAACAAAAGCAAAAATCCGGGATATTATTTCTGACCCTGGGCTTGGGGATTTGGGCAGGCTTTTATTCCCTGTGAATGAAGGTGTCAATAGCATTTTTCATCAAATAGAATATTCTATAACGATTTGAGTGCTAATCTTGAATGGTAGGTTTGGGGCATATTTTTATTTATTGGAGTTGCTATGTATTCTTATGTACCCAAAAACGAAAGCCGAAGATTCAGAATTTTTTGTTCTGATAAATTAAATCAGCTGAAACAAGATTTGAAAAACAAAGGCTACGAAGTTGATTTCTATCTTGTCGGTAGCGGGATGAAAAATCTTGTTACAAGAAATGAAAATGAATCTTTTGACCTCGACCTATGTTAGCGAAAAACAAAGACGGAGACTTTTGCAGATTAATTCATAACAAGAAAGCAGATGAGAACTCATATCACTGGGATAAAATTCCTAAAAGCAAGAAAGTTTATAAAAGATTTGAAAAATTGAAATCGGCGGGTCACTTTAATGAACTTCGCGATACCTACTTGGATAAAAAGAATTTTTATTTAATTTTTTTATTTAATCCATAATGACCATTATCACTCTTCATTTACAATATTCAAGGAAACTGTAAATCAGACATGGAGTAAGTATTACAGAAGCTGAAATTCTCAGTGAGAATTTTAGTTTTTACCTTAGGAAAGATTTTTCTCGCTTTTCTCCCGATTTCGTGAGATTTTATTGAAAATTTAAGAGAAACATGGTATAATCCCCTTGTTGGAGAATCAGAATGGCGGAAGTACCTGTAAAAGACAAAATTGAATATACCGTTGCTCTCGTAAGCGATTTCGCAAAAAAATATTCGCTTTCCACCACACAGGCATTCAACTACCCAGATCGATTTAATGCCATTACGCTTTTGGAACAGCACTACAATATAGCCCGCACCCTTGCATATTCGGAAATGGTAGATACATTAGCTTCTTATTGCAAAGACCATGGAGGAAATGTCTGATGTTTTTGTATCATGGTTCAAATGTAGAAATAAACGACATATCTCGTAAGGGATTTTTCTTTTACCGTGGAACAAGCCTTGCGTGCCGTGTACAACTCAGAACTCTACCAGAAACTCTGTGACCCAAAGACAGGACTTTACTTTCAAAGCCCCCTTTATGTGTATGACTATTTAAAGACCGAAATCAAAACAGGAAAACTACAATGAGTGCGAGCTACAAAAAACTCTGGAAAATCCTAATCGACCGCGACATGAACAAGAGCGACCTCATCCGCCAGGCAAAAATCACCAGCAACATCGTAGCCAAAATGGGCAAAGGCGAAGATGTTTCCATGGAAAGCCTCAGGAAAATATGCATTGCGCTTGACTGCGAGATTGGGGATATTATGGAAGTGAATGCGGGTGATGGAGAGTGAAAAATGAGTGATATTTTTGACATTAGTCAGATGACAGAAGAAGATATAAAACTCCAGTACATCACACCAGCCTTAACATCCAAATGGGAAATTAAAAAGATTACTATGGAGACTTCTCCTGCCAACAAGTTTACAGACGGTAAAGTTCATATCAAAGGTAATATTCCAAGCCGCAATAAAGGTAAACGTTGTGACTATGTTCTCTGGTATAACAAAGGAACCCCTTTAGCAATTGTAGAAGCAAAAGATAATAATCATTCATCTTCATTTGGAATGCAACAGGCAATTACTTATGGAATTATGATGAATGTTCCTTTTGTTTATACTTCTAATGGTGACAGTTTTTTTGAACATGATTTTACTACCGGTCTTGAAAAAGAATTCCCTTTATCTGAATTCCCGACAGCAGATGAATTATATACACGATGGAAAGGTGTTGATGCTCAAAAAATAATAGAAGTTGAAAACCGTGAACGATATTACATTGACGGAAAATCAGCTGCATATGATGTTCCTCTTTGTTTTGAAGAGAAACTGATGAACACACCTTTCTATTCTGGAGCAGACTGTTATCCGCCACGTTATTATCAGCGTAATGCAGTAAACAGAACTCTTGAAGCAATTGCAAAACATCAGGCTCGTATGCTCATTGCAATGGCAACAGGAACTGGAAAAACATATACAGCTTTTCAGATTGTATGGCGTTTGATTGAATCTGGAACTAAAAAGAAAGTTCTTTATCTTGCAGACAGAAATAATCTTGTGGATCAGTCTATTCAGCAGGACTTTAAGCCGCTTGATAAAGTAATTCACAAAATCAATTTTCAGAAAGAAGACAAATCTAAAATCTCAGCATATCAGGTTTACTTTGCCTTGTACCAGCAGTTGGATTCTGCAAAACATCATAATGACGAAGAGGAAGAAACAGAAGAAGAGATTGAAAACGAACTTTCAAAGTATAAAGAATTCTTTACTCCTGATTTCTTTGATTTGATTATTGTAGATGAGTGTCACCGCGGTTCTGCAAAGGCTGATTCTCGATGGCGTAAGATTCTTGAATATTTTAATGGTGCAACACAAATTGGTATGACTGCAACCCCAAAGGAAACAAAGTATGTTTCGAATATAGATTACTTTGGAGAGCCAGTTTATTCATACAGTCTTAAGCAGGGAATTGAAGATGGATTCCTTGCACCATTCAAAGTAATTAATGTTCATACAAATATAGATGACGGCTGGCGGCCAGGAAAAGGGCAGAAGGATATTCATGGAAATGAAATTGAAGACCGCGAATATAACCTATCTGATTACGATTACAACATCATTGTTCAAGACCGCATTGATGAAGTTGCAGCTGAAATTACAAAGTACCTGAAAGAAACAGACCGCATGTCTAAAACAATTGTATTCTGTCCTACAGAAGATGCGGCTGACAGAATGCGTGTTGCATTAAACAATTTGAATACTGACATGGTTTTGAAAGATAACCAGGGAAATGTTAAAGAACAATATGTAGTACGCATTACCGGAAGTGATAAATACGGAAAAGATAAACTTGACTATTTTATTTCTGTCTCACAGCCTTACCCGGTAATTGCAACGACTTCAAAACTGCTTTCTACCGGTAGTGACTGTAAAATGGTAAAGCTTATTGTCATTGATGAACTTATTAATTCAATGACAGAATTCAAGCAGATTATTGGTCGCGGAACTCGACTTCGCTACGATGATGGAAAAACACATTTTACAATTATGGATTTTCGCAGAGTAAGCCGATTATTTGCAGACCCTGACTGGGATGGAGAAATTGAACAGGATGAAGATTTTGATCCGAAACCAGAACCTAAAATCCCTCCTGAGCCAAAAGACCCGACAGATGATCCAAATGATGATGGAGATGACCCTGATACTGTAGATCCTCCTACACCTAATCCAAAACCAATTATTGGAAAAGGACAAATAAGAGTCGATGTTCTTCAGCGTTTAGTTTCTATATATGATACAGATGGAAAACTCTTGAAGCAGGAATCTATTGAAGATTATACAAAAGAAAGTATTCTTGGAACATACCAAACTTTGGAAAACTTTATTCAGACCTGGAATGGTGAACAGAAAAAAGAAATTATCCGTAATATGCTAAAGGAGAAAGGCATTGACCTTGAACTGATAAAGAAAGACCAGAATATGACCGATGTAGATGACTTTGATTTTATCTGTCATATTGCATTTAATCAAAAGCCGCTAACAAGAAAAGAACGTGCTGAGAATGTAAAGAAACATGACATCTTTGGAAAATATGGTGAAGCAGCTCGAGAAGTAATCAATGCACTTTTGGATAAATATGCCGAACTTGGCATTTATGATATTGAATCAACAGAAATTTTAAAACAAAATCCATTTACTAAATATGGAAAACCAGCTCGAATTGCAGCTTTGTTCGGTGGAAATGACAAATACCGCGCCGCTTTGCGTGAGCTGGAAAACGAATTGTATAAAGTGGCATAAGGTTGTCACACGGATTGGATTTTGCTAACGCAAAATCTTGGAGATATTTATGTTAATGTTAAAGGACAGAAATTAGATAAAGAATACTATGCTGATTTTGTTTGTTATGATTCGATAATTGTAGAATTAAAAGCTGTGACAAACCTTGTAAAAGCTCATAAGGCTCAGGTTTTGAATTACCTAAAAGCCTCAAATCTTGAAATAGGATTGCTTGTTAATTTTGGAGAAAATTCTTTAAAATGGCAGCGAATAACGATGTTTAAAGAGGCGGCGTTAGCCGACTCGAATCCGTGTGACAATAGGATAGAGGAAAAATAAATGAGCAACTTAAGTAGTTTTGTAAAACGCATTCGAGATGTAATGCGTAACGATGCCGGTATTAACGGTGATGCACAGAGAATTGAACAGATAGCCTGGATGCTTTTCTTAAAGGTATATGACGCAAAGGAAGAGGACTGGGAATTTGAAGATGAAAAATATGAATCAATAATCCCAAAAGAACTTCGCTGGCGTAACTGGGCACATACAGAAAATCAAGGTGATGGTCTTACTGGTGACAAACTCTTGAACTTTGTAAACAATAAGCTTTTCCCAACTCTTAAAAATCTTGAAATCTCACCTGACACACCAATCCGCCAGAGTATTGTACGCACAACTTTTGAAGATGCAAACAACTACATGAAGGACGGTGTACTTCTTCGTCAGATTGTAAATATTATCGATGAGCTGGATTTTGGAAGCTACGAAGAAACTCACGCCTTTGGTGAAATCTACGAAACAATTCTTAAAGAACTCCAGAGCGCAGGTAGTGCCGGTGAATTCTATACACCACGTGCTGTAACTCAATTTATGGCAAAAATGATTAAGCCGCAGATAGGCGAAACAATGGCAGATTTTGCCTGCGGTACTGGTGGATTCCTTTCCAGCTGGATAAAAGAACTTGAAGAAGTAAAAGATGCTAAAGGTAGCATTTCAAACGAAGAATCAGAAAAAATCTACAACTCAATTTATGCTGTGGAAAAAAAGCAGTTCCCATATATGCTTTGTGTTACAAACATGCTTTTGCACGGCCTCGACAGCCCAAAGGTTTGTCACGGAAACTCACTTATTTACAAACTTTTGGACTACACACAGAAAGATGCCTTTGATGTAATTCTTATGAATCCACCTTATGGCGGAAGTGAAAAGGACGATATAAAACAGAACTTCCCGGCAGACTTACGTTCAAGTGAAACAGCCGATCTGTTCATGGCAGTCATCATGTACCGCCTTAAAAAAGATGGCCGCGCAGCCGTAATTGTCCCAGATGGATTCCTGTTTGGAAACGACAATGCAAAGAACAACCTTAAGAAAAAGCTTCTTACAGATTTTAATCTTCATACAATTGTCCGCTTGCCTGGCAGTGTGTTCAGTCCGTACACAAGCATTACAACAAACATTCTTTTCTTTAATAATGAAGAGCCGACAGGAAAAACATGGTTTTACCGCGTAGATATTCCAGGCGACCGCAAGCACTTTAGCAAAACAAAGCCGATGGAATTAAAACACTTTGACGGCTGCCTTGCCTGGTGGAATGACCGCAAGGAAATCACAGACGAAGAAGGAAATCCAAAAGCAAAATGTTACACAGTGCAGGAACTCATTGATTCAAATTACAATTTTGATGTTTGCGGTTATCCTCACGAGGAAGAAGAAATCTTGAGCGTTGCAGAAACAATCCAGAACTACGAAGAAAAACGTTCAAAGCTTAATTCCGACATAGACAATCTGCTGGCACAGATAACAGAGCTTCATCAGAAAGCGCAGAAAGGAGAGGCGTAAAACCATCGAATTCGAGGGGGTTAACTGTAAACTGTAAATGTATAAAAAATCTACTATAATATATAGGAGGACTTATTAATGGATCAAAATGAATTGGATTCAACTTGTGGCGTTTCAGACGATGAACTCACAAAACGCTTTATTGAAGCCGTAAGAATAGAAAATGAAATAAAAAAAGCAAAGGGAACTCCAATTTCCTGCTACGACTCAGCAACAAATACTGCTTACCTTCTTTATGCCGATGGAACAAAAAAATATGTGCGAGCAAATTAAGAAACCTGAAATCATTGTTTTTGCAGGTCCAAATGGAAGCGGAAAAACAACAGTTACAAAACTTGCAAAAGTAATAGAACCATATATAAATGCAGATGAAATAAAACGTACAAACTACTGTTCCGATTTGGAAGCAGCCCAACTTGCCGAAAAAATGCGTGAAGATTGTGTTGCTCAAAATAAAAGTTTTACCTTTGAAACTGTTCTTTCAACAGACCGTAATCTTAAACTTTTGCAAAAGGCAAAAGAAAAAGGCTTTTTTATACGCTGTATTTATGTTCTTACCCGTAATCCTGACATTAATGTTTCTCGCATAGAATCCCGTGCTGCAAATGGTGGACATTCCGTTCCAGAAGATAAAATCCGTTCTCGTTATGAAAAAGCAATAAAACTTATTCCCGAACTCGTGAAAGTTTGTGATGTCCTCCATATTTATGACAATTCCACATTACCGTTCAGAATATTCAAAAAAAGAAAGACCGAATATTTTTACTGGCAGAATGAAGACTGGAGCAAGGAAAAAATCCAGCAGCTTACAGGAATTACTCTATGACCGCAAAAGATTTGAAAAATGCGCTTTTACAGGAAGCAATACAGGGAAAACTCGTTCCTCAGATTGCAAGTGAAGGCAACGCACGGGATTTACTGGAAGAGATACGGAAAGAAAAATTGTCACACGGATTGGATTTTGCTAACGCAAAATCTGGAAAAAGGAAATCAAAAAAAGAGACAGCGTTAGCTGGCTCGAATCCGTGTGACATTACAGAAGAAGAGATTCCTTTTGAGATACCAGAGAATTGGTGCTGGTGTAGATTGGGGGAGATTTGTACAAAGCTTGTTGATGGCGACCACAATCCTCCTGCAGGGCTTCAAGAAAAAACTGAATACCTAATGCTCTCATCTCGCAATATAAACGATGATAAATTAGTTGATTTAGATTTAGTTCGCTATTTGTCAAAAGAAGTTTTTGAAAAAGAAAATGAGAGAACAAAAGCTGAAAAAGGTGATATTTTCTTTACATCAGTCGGCACTCTTGGACGAAGTTGTATTTTTGATGGTTCTATAAACGTAAGTTTTCAGCGTAGTGTTTCAATTATAAAAACAGAGATTTTTAATTATTATTTGAAATATTGTTTAGATTCTGGATATGTTCAAAACTTCGTTGTTAAAAATGCAACAGGTACAGCTCAAAAAGGATTTTATCTTAATCAACTTGCAGAATTGATTATTCCTCTTCCCCCACTATCCGAACAAAAACGCATTGTCGCTGCAATCGAAAAGTTCATGCCGCTCATAGAAGAATACGGCAAAAAAGAAACACAACTCAAAGCCATTAATGAAAAAATCGGCACACTCACAAAAAAGGCAATCCTGCAGGAAGCCGTTCAGGGAAAACTTGTTCCTCAGATAGCCAGCGAAGGAAATGCGCGGGATTTGCTGGAAGAGATACGGAAAGAAAAATTGTCACACGGATTGGATTTTGCTAACGCAAAATCTGGAAAAAGGAAATCAAAAAAAGAGACAGCGTTAGCTGGCTCGAATCCGTGTGACATTACAGAAGAAGAGATTCCTTTTGATATTCCAGAAAGCTGGTGCTGGTGTAGATTGGGGGAGATTGTTTATAACAACGGTCAAAAAACACCTGATAAAGAATTCAGTTATATTGATATTGGTTCAATAGATAATCTGCATCAAAAGTTAAATGATAAAGAAAACTTTGTTTTACCAGAGCAGGCCCCTTCAAGGGCAAGAAAAATTGTGAAAAAGGGTGATATTATTTATGCGACCGTAAGGCCGTACTTACATAACATGTGCATTATTGATAAGGACTTTGAAAAAGAGCCTATCGCAAGTACTGGATTTGCAGTTTTAGCTTGCTATCCTCAAATAAATAATCAATATTTATTTTATTATTTACTTTCACCATCTTTTGATAATTACGCAAATGATACTGAAAATTCAAAAGGAGTTGCATATCCAGCAATTAATGATGATAGATTATACAAAGGTATTGTTCCACTTCCGCCACTCGCCGAGCAAAAACGCATTGTAGCTGCAATCGAAAAAATGCTGCCATTATGCGAAAAACTTGGAGAATAAAAAATGAGTAAATATAAAGCTTTTGTCATAATGCCTTTTGGCTCAGATTTTAATGATGTATACAAGCTAGGAATAAAAGCAACTGCAAAAGAATGTGATGTTGATGCAAAACGTCTGGATGATGATTTCTTTGATACAAATATGGTCGAGGAAATTTATAAAAAGATTAACGATGCAGACTTTATCATAGCAGATATGACAGGACGAAATCCTAATGTATTTTATGAAGTAGGATACGCAGATGCAAAAAATAAACTTGTATTATTATTAACAAAAAATGTAAAGGATATACCATTTGATTTTAAGCAACGTTTACACAATGAATTGAAGCAATTTGTCAAAAGAAGTAAAATATTATGGCGGCTTGGCTTTTTGCTTTTGCCGCTAATTTTATTTTTTTGGAAAGTTTTAATAAAATGTCTGATTCTGTTTTGCCTTCCGATTTGAAAGGTTTTCATATTCATTGTGTCGGAATAAAAGGAACTGGGGTTGCTGCTCTTGTCGAAATTCTTCATGCCCATGGGGCTGTGATTACCGGAAGCGATGTCTCTGAGCGTTTTTACACTGACGAAATTCTTGACAAGCTAAAGATTAAGGCTCTGCCTTTTAGCTCGCAAAATATTACGGACAGCGTTCAGCTTGTAATTTACTCTTCTGCATATAATCCGGAAACCAATCCTGACCTTGCAGAAGCCGTAAAACGCGGAATTCCTGTTTTGCTTTATACTCAGGCTCTTGGAGCGTTTTCTAAGAATGCTTATTCGTGCGGAGTTTGCGGAGTTCACGGAAAAACCACAACGACAGGCCTTTGCGGCTCTATTTTTAAGGAGCTTGGCTTTCCGGGCGCAGTCCTTGCAGGAAGCATAATTTCTTCTTTTGGAGGCTGCACTTATACAAGCCCGGTTTCTGCCGAATCCTCTCCTCTAAAAAAGTCTTTTTTTATTGCTGAGACCTGCGAGTATCAAAGGCACTTTATGTCTTTTTGTCCGCAGAAAATTATTCTTACTTCTGTCGAAAGCGATCATCAGGATTATTATCCGACTTTTAAAGACATACAGCGCGCTTTTGTCGATTATATCTGTCTTTTGCCTCGGGGCGGACAGCTGATTTTTTGCGCTGATGACAGCGGCGCTTTGGAGACTGCAAGAATCGCGTTTGAAAAACGTCCAGACATAAAAATGGTTTCTTACGGCGAGAATGCTGATGGCGCCTACCGATTAAAATTTGGCCGTGTAGAAGGCGGAAAGCAATATTTTGAAGTGGCTTGCCTCGGAGAATGTGCAATCTGCGTTCCTGGAAAGCACAATGTCCGCAATTCTGCCGCCGCCGTCGCGTTGAACTGCGAGCTTCTAAAAACCTACGGAAAAGACTTGTCTTCCTACAAAGAAAAAATCAAAGAAGGCCTTTTAAGTTTTAAGGGCGGAAGAAGACGGAGCGAAATTGTAGGACGCGCAAAAACTCCTCTTGGGCAGGAAGTTATCTTTATTGACGACTACGGGCATCACCCGACAGCAATCAGGACAACGCTCGAAGGGTTCCGCAATTTTTATAAGGGGCACAAGATTATCGTTGACTTTATGAGCCACACATACACAAGAACAGCGGCCTTGCTCGAGGATTTTGCTTCCAGCTTTGCGAGCGCTGACAAGGTTATTATCAATAAAATTTATGCGAGCGCCCGCGAGAACGCTTCCTGCGCAAAGGTCAGCGGCGAAATTCTTTCTGAGCATGCAAAAAAATATCATAAGGACGTAACTTACTGCGGCGAATTTGATGAGGCCGCAGAAACCGCATTTAAAATGCTTTCCGAGCCTTCCGGGAGTGGTTATCCTGACGGATATATTTTTGTAACAATGGGCGCCGGGAACAACTGGCAGGTTGGAACTAAAGTTCTAAAAATGCTTGAGACAAAAAACTGACAATTTTTTTAGTCTATTGCGATTACAGCAAAGATTTGATATTAAATATGGAGATAAAAATTTATGAACAGCATGACAGGATATGGCTTTAAAGAAACCATAGTCGAAAATACCCAGATCAGCGTTGAAATAAAATCCGTGAACAACCGTTTTTTGGATTTGAATGTGAATATTCCTTCGTTCTTGAATCCCCTTGAAGCAAAAATCCGCAAAATCGTTTCTTCTAAAATCGTGCGCGGAAAAATCGACCTTACAATCCGCGTAAAGGATATGAATTCTACTGCAAAGGTAAATCCTGACCCTGCCGCGGCTTTAATGTATCGCGATGCAATCGCAAAAGTAAGCGAGGCTCTTGGCTATCCGGCCGCTTCAATTCCTCTTTCTCTGATTGTGGCCCAGGACGGAGTTTTAAATATAACCCATGAATATGACGCCGAGTCTTACTGGTCAAAAATCGAGCCTGTTTTTAACGAAGTTTTTGAACAGTTTGTTTCTGACCGTGAACGCGAGGGCGAAAACCTCAAAGCTGATCTTCTAAAAAAACTTGATATTCTTGACAGCTGCGCTTCTTTCTTTAAGGAATGGCAGCCAAAGATGGAACAGAAATTCAGGGAGCAGATTACAACCCGCTTTAACGAGCTTTTGGGCGACAGCGCAGACCAGAACCGGATTATGACAGAAGTCGCCTCAATGATGATAAAATACACGATCAACGAGGAAATCATTCGTCTGCACAGCCATCTTTCTGCAATGCGCAATGAATTCTTGCAAAACCCGGTTCCTGGAAAACGCATTGACTTTATCTGCCAGGAAGCAAACCGCGAAATAAACACAATCGGCTCAAAAAATCAGTTTACGGAAGTAGGCGAGATGGTCATAAATGCAAAAGATGCCCTTGAAAATATCCGTGAACAGAGCAAAAATGTGGAATAATTTTTGCTTTGCCTGAAAAATCCCAAATAAAAAACTGGAGAAAAAAATGAAATTAAAAAAAGAACTTCGTGTTGCAATCAGCGGAAAATCTGGCTGCGGGAATACAACGGTTTCTACTCTTTTGAGCCAGAAGCTTGGAATTAAGATGATCAATTATACTTTCCGCCAGCTTGCCGCAGAAAAAGGGCTTACTCTTGCCCAGGTAATAGAAAATGCAAAGAATGATGATTCTTATGACAAATATGTGGACACCCATCAGGTTGAGCTTGCAGAAAAAGAAAGCTGCGTTCTTGGAAGCCGCCTTGCAATCTGGATGCTGAAAATTGCAGATTTTAAAGTTTATCTTTATGCAAGCGATGAAACCAGGGCTGGGCGCGTTTTTAACCGTGAAGGCGGCGATCTTGCGGAAATCGCCCGTTTTACGGCAATGCGCGACAGCGAGGACAGCCGGCGCTATAAAAAGCTCTATGAAATTGACAACAATAAATACGACTTTGCCGACTTGATAATAGACACTGCAAATTATTCTCCAGAGCAGATTGTGGATTTAATTCTAAATGAGCTGGAAAAACGCGGTTTTATCGAAAAATAAAATAGCTGTAAACTGCAAAATATCTTTAAAAGCGCAAAAAAAAGGCTGCCTTAGAAAAATTTTCCAAGGCAGCTTTTTTTATAAAAATATAAAGCTAGTATTTTGACTCAG
The DNA here is from genome assembly GCF_002476655.1 of Treponema sp. UBA7567. NCBI lineage: Bacteria > Pseudomonadati > Spirochaetota > Spirochaetia > Treponematales > Treponemataceae > Treponema > Treponema sp. UBA7567. Next base: position 16,701 of record NZ_DLLH01000046.1, on the reverse strand, counting down.
CGTAGCCAATCCAGCCTTCATTTTCAATCAGGGCCTTTTCAAAGCCTTCAAGCTTAAAAGGATAGCTTTTTGAAAGAGAGCCGGCAATAAGCTTTACTTTCCATGTGCCGTCATCTTTTGGCTCGATTTTACATTCACATTCTTTGTCGGCGAATGTGCGGAACATATCGTCAATTTCGCGTTTTGGCATTTCCAAAGCAAGAAGACCGCAGTTATACATATTCTGTCTGAAAATTCTTGCAAAATTCGGAGCGATTACTGCATAGATTCCGTTTACTTCGAGGGCCCAAGGCGCATGTTCGCGGCTTGAACCGCAGCCAAAGTTTTCACGGGTAATGATTACTTTTTTTCCTGGAACATCGCGTTTCGCGTCGAATCCATCGAGTTTAAGGTCTTCAAGACAGTATGGCTTTAAAGCCTGTTTTGAAATTTCAGTCAAATATTTTGCAGGAATGATTTCGTCAGTGTTAATGTCTGAACGATCCAAAAAAAGTACCGGTCCGCCGAATGCTTTCATAATTTTCTCCCATTTTGGCAGAGAACGAAAATTATTCTCTGCCTTTTATTTTATCCTTTGTAATTTTCTGAATTTGTAATTGTTCCTGCAATTGCTGTTGCAGCGGCAGAAGCAGGGCTCATAAGGTGAACCATTCCGCCTTTTCCCATGCGTCCGTTAAAGTTGCGGTTTGTTGTAGAAGCGCAAACTTCGCCTTCAGCAAGCACTCCGTTCGACATGCCAAGACAAGCGCCGCAGGTAGGGTTTGTTACACAGAATCCTGCTTCAAGGAAGATGTCAATCAAGCCTTCTGCTACAGCCATTTTGTAAATTTTTGGAGTCGCAGGAGAAACGATTCCGCGCACTCCGTCCGCGAGGTGATGACCTTTTAAAACTCCTGCCGCAATGCGAAGGTCAGAGATTCGTCCGTTTGTGCAAGAACCAATGTATACCTGATCAACACGTGTGCCTTTCATTTCTGAAATATTTTTAATCTGATCCGGCTTGTAGTTGATTGTGCATACTGGCTCAAGATTAGAAAGATCTTCTGTGATTACTTTTTCGTAAACAGCGTCCTCGTCATCGCGCCATTTTGCATAGTCGGCAATCGCGTCTTCTTTAGTTTTATATTCGTCTTTGATGAATTCCCAAAGGTATTCAACAGTTTTTTCATCTGGGAAGCAGATTCCGCTTGTGCCGCCGGCTTCTACAGCCATATTGCAGAGAGTCATGCGCTCTTCCATTCCCATGTTGTCTACGATTGGACCGGTAAATTCAACTACACAGTTTGTTGCGCCGTTTACGCCGATTTTTCCAATCAAATGAAGAATTACGTCTTTTGCGTAAACTCCTTCTTTGAGTTTTCCGTTAAGCACAAATTTGATTGTTTTTGGTTCTTTGAACGAGCATACACCCTTCAAAATTCCAACTTCAAGATCTGTCGTTCCAACTCCGGCTGCAAAAGCGCCGAACGCTCCGTGAGTACAAGTGTGGCTGTCGCCCATGATTACTGTAAAGCCTGGACGTACAAAGCCTTTTTCTGGGAAAATTGCGTGGCAAACACCGTTGGCGCCAATGTCAAAAAAGTCTTTTATATTGTTACGGCGAGCCCAATCTCTTAATATTTTTCCTTGAGTTGCAGTTTTGCTGTCTTTTGCAGGAGTTACGTGGTCGATTACGGCCTTGATTTTTGCAGGATCAAAAACCTTGTCCTTGCCGCGTTCTACCAAATCATTTATTGCGATTGGAGTTGTAATTTCGTGACAGAATACACGGTCAAGTTTTAAAACATAAGTTCCTTCAAACGGAGTATCTACCAAATGCGATTCAAAAATCTTCTGAGCAATAGTCTTTCCCATCTTTAGTACCTCTAAAATTCTTTAGTATTTTTAAATAATTTACCGTTTTTGCAAGGAAAATACAATACAGGAATTCTAATTAACAACGTTTATGCTTTTTCCGGCGGAAAAGGCCTTTAAATTTTCAAGAGCAATCTTAAAAAGGCGCTGTCTTGCTTCTAGCGGCGCCCAGGCAATATGCGGAGTCAAAACGCAATTTTTTGCCTTGTAGAGGGGGCAGTCGCTTTTCATTGGTTCTGTTCCGATTACATCTGCTGCATAGCCGGCTATCTGGCCTTTATCGAGGGCCTGTCTTAAATCGCTTTCGTTTACAAGACCGCCGCGGGCTGTATTTATTATGATGGCGGTCTTTTTCATCTTGGAAATAGTATTTTTGTTGATCAGCTGCGATGTTTCCGCAGTCATCGGCGCATGAAGGGTGATAAAATCGCTCTGTTCAAAAAGCTCATCTAAAGAAACCGCCTTTTCGTTTCCTTTAAAAGAATTTGGCGAATGAACGTGAATAATTACATTCATTCCAAAGGCATGAGCAATTTCTGCAACTTTTTGTCCAATCGAGCCGAAGCCAAAAATTCCCAGTGTTTTGCCTTTGAGTTCTGTCAATGGGCTTTTCCAATAACAAAAATCCGGGCTTTTTATCCAATCGCCGNNCTGTTCAACCTGGTTTGTAAAATTTAAAATCAAGGCAAATGTGTGCTGTGCGACAGAGTCTGTAGAATATGCAGGAATATTTGTTACTGTAATTCCAGCCTCTCTTGCGGCTTTTGTGTCTACAACATTATATCCAGTCGCCATAACTCCAATGTATTTTAGTTTTGGGCACTGTTCAATTATCTGTTTAGTGATGTTTACTTTGTTTAAAAAAATCGCATCGGAATCTCCGATTCTTTCAACAACAAGTTCTGGCGGGGTACGGTCGTAAACCGTCAATTCTGCAATATCCTTAAAAATATCCCAATCCAAATCACCTGGATTTGCCGCATAACCGTCTAAAACCGTAACTTTAAGCATGACACTTCCTTAAAAAATAATTTTAATTGAGTACTTCAACACCTGTAGAAGAAATAGCGCTGTTTATTGCATCTTCGGCAGAGCCTTCAAAATCAACTAGAACTTGAGATTTTTCTGCATTTGCAACACAGTTTGTTACACCTGCAACAGCTTTTACGGCAGCTTCTACTTTTGCACAGGTATCGGCATCGAACATTCCAACAACATATATTTTTTTCTGCATAAGAAAATTTCTCCTACGGGACTAATAAAAATCACGGTATCTAAAAATCCTTCTATCATTATATCAATAATTGGAAGTTATTCAAATAACTTTTTTTTTATATCAACAATTATTCAAAAAATAGAAATATCTTCTTAAAAAAATAGTTTTTTAATCTTCTCCGTTTCCGTATTTTTTGCTTCCTGAAAGTTTTTTTCCTTCTACGATTTTGTCAGAAAGTGTTTTTCCAAGTTGACCGCAGGCTCCTCCGATTTCCCGTCCGCGTCTTGTGCGCAGTGTTACGTTTAGACCTGCTTTTTCAAGTTTTTCGACAAATCGATGACATTCATTGTTTGAAGGTTCGGTAAATGGCAATGTTTCGACGGGATTCCATGGAATAAGGTTTATGTTTACATCTATTCCTTTTGCAAAATTTATCATATTTTCTGCTGATTCTGCGCTTGTGTTCGTGTCATGGAGAAGCGCGGCTTCTAAAGTTACGCGTTTTCCTGTTTTTTTTGCATAGTAATCTATTGCTTTTCGGAGCTCTTCAAGAGGATTAGCCTTTGTAATCGGCATTATTTGTTCACGGAGAAGCGGATCTGCCGTTGTGAGCGAGACTGCGAGCCTGATTAAAGGTCCGTTGTCTGCTAAATCGTAAATTCCTTTTATTACTCCAGATGTTGAGAGTGTAATTCTTCTTCCAGAAAGGTTTCTTCCGCGTTTATCTGTTAAGACGGAAATTGCTTTTCGGACTGCCGGAAGATTCATCATTGGCTCTCCCATTCCCATAAAGACAATATTGTCGAGCGGACCTGCATATTTTTCAAGGTATAAAAACTGCTCGACGATTTCTGAGGCTGTCAAGCTTCTTGCAAGTCCAAGGTGTCCTGTCTGGCAGAAAGCGCAGTTCATTGCACAGCCGACCTGACAGCTTACACAGGCGGTTTTTCGTTTTTCTTTATCGGTAAGCAAGACTGTTTCGACCGCAAGCCCGTCGTTCAAAGTAATCTGAAGTTTTATAGTTCCATCTGGATCTTTTAAAACTTTAGAAACCTCGCTGCATCTGAGGACTGCTTTTTGAGAAAGTGAATTGCGAAGTTCCTGGCTTAAATTCGTCATTGCGTCAAAACTGTCGGCGCCTTTTCCAATCCACTCAAAAATCTGTTTTCCGCGGAAAGCCGGAGTAATATTTAACTGTTCTGAAATTTCTTCAGGCAAAAGACCTGAAACTGCTATTTTTTCGTTCATTCTACCTAGAAAAATAATGTTTTTTTTTACTAATTTAAAGGCTTTCCTTCAATTATTTTGCTTAACATCTCAGAAATTACAGCGTTTTTGGTTCCAGTTTTTTGAAAAGTCCTTAAAACCTCGACAGCTTTATTTTTGTCATTTATTTTTAAATAACAGTCGGCGAGGTCTATGTAAAGACGGTAATTTTTTGGATCGTTTTTGATTAAATTGTTCAGCCTTTCAATTGCTTTGTCAAAATTTCCTTCACCCTTGCAGATTAGGGCAAGTCCGAGCGCTGCGTAAATGTCAAAGTCTATTTCCATTGCGCGGTTATAGTATTCTTCCGCCTTTTTATAATCGCCTGTATTTCTGTAAGCGTCTCCTGCACGTGTAAGAATTACTTTATTTGCAGGATCATTTTTTAGAATTCTGTTCCAATATTCAACTGAACGGTACTGCTGGTTCATTCCGCGGTAGCAGTCTGCAAGGCCAAAAAGAACATAGAAATTGTCCGGATCCATTTCCAGCGCGCGCTCAAAATATTTAATTCCTTTGTCGAATGTTTTTAGTTTTCTGTGGCAGTTTCCGATTGAAGTAAGTATCCGGATATCAACGGCATCTGCGTTTATTTCTAGCATTTTTGTCCAATAGTAAAGCGCGTCTTTGTATTCCTTAAAATCGTAATAAAGATGTCCGATTCCAATCAGGGCGTAGGCGTTTTTGTCTTCCATATCTAGAACTTTAAGATACATTTCTTTTGATTTTTTAAAGTCTCGGATTTTTCTATAGGCATCGGCAACTCTTGTAAGGACTGTAATGTTTCTGTCATCGTGTAAGAGATACTGCTCCCAAATTTCAATTGCCTTGTGATACTTGTTCAAAGCCTTATAGCAGTCTGCAAGGCCAAAAAGAGCGTAGTTGTTTCCAGGGTGAACAGAAAGACATTTTGAATAAAAATCGACTGCATTTTTAAAGTGATTTTGCTTTCTTTCACAATCGCCAAGTCCGACAAGAGCGTAATTATTGTTGTCTTCAATCTGCAAAATTGAATTGAACGCATCAATTGCATCTTTAATCCTGTCTTCTTTTAAAAGCTGGTAGCCTTTTTTTGAAATTTCTGCAATTTTTTCTGCGTCTTTTTGTTCTGGCTGATTTGCAATTATGGTTTCATTTTTTACATCGGACATTTTGTGCTCTCCTAGTGCAATTCTATTTTTATAATTCATCGTTTTTCGCGTTTTTTATTCTTTAACAAGAAGCGAGATTATCTTTGCGATTTTTTCGTAAAGGACTTCGCATTTTCTTTTGTTTTTTGCCAAAACATAAAATTTCAAGGCCTTGAGCGACTGGTTCTTTTTGCTCAATAAATCTCCAACTCTGGTAAGTCCGTCGGAATAGCCGGTTGTTATAAATATTCTTGCGGCTTCCTGAATTTTACCATTGTTAAAAAGCTCGTTGCCCTTGCGGTTCAATATGACTTTCTGTTCGGAAGACAGTGAAGCTAATGGAGAATCTGTAACTTTTATAAAACCATCAGATGGCCGGTTTGACTCAACTGCCGTGAGAAAAGCATTTTTTTGAAGTGACATTCACTTTTTTACCTTTATATTTTAACTTAAATAAATTCTACCACGAAAAAAATCAAAGTCAAGGAAATTATTTTTTCTGTTATTGCTGAACTTCTGGACTTATATTTTCTTCTTTTTTATAAAAATTGACGAGTGAGCGTCCGTAAACGCGCCGGTCTTTTAGGACGAGGTTTCCGATTTTCTCTGGAAGAGGATCTTCTTCGGGGTAGTGGATTAAAACGGTTCCGTTTGGATTTAAAAGTGAATATTTATCTACTGATTTTATTAAATCTTTTCTGAATTTGTATGGAAAAGGCGGGTCAAAAAATATGAAGTCGAATTTATCGTGGCAGCGCTTTAAAAAAAGTTCTACTGCCATAAAGTGGCAGCCGATTTTTACTCCGCATTCTTTTTCTGTTACGGAAACATTGTCTAAAACCGTCTTTATTTTGATTTTGTCTTTTTCGCAAAGCTGAACTTCGGTTGCTCCTCGGCTTACCGCTTCGATTGCGATAGTTCCCGAACCGCTGAACAAATCTAGCCAGCTTTTTCCAGTTAAATCGCCAATAACGGCAAAAACAGATTCTCTCATTCTGTCCATTGCCGGGCGGATTATTCCGTCTGGACACTTTATTATTCTTCCTTTTAATTTGCCGCCGGTAATTCTCATTGTTTGCTCCAAAATTGTTTTAAATAATTTTTTTAGAAATTTTCCAAACTCCAGAAAATGGAATCGCGCTTTAATTTTTTGTTTTTCTTTGCAAAATCAAAGGCTGTCATTCCCGAATCTGTCTTGTAGCTGATTTTTGCTCCGTTTGACAAGAGCCATTGAATTATTTTTGTATCTTTGCAGAATTCTGCCGCGTACATAAGCGGAGTTTTTCCGTCATAAAAAGAATTTACTGGAAGTCCATATTCAAAAAAGGCATCCAGTATTTGAGAAGGAGATTCCTCTGTTATTGCGGTTATAAAAGATGAACGAACTTCGCTGTCAGAAATCTCATAGCCCGAAAGCAGCTGCGAAACGATTTTTGAATTTTTTGAAAAACTAGATGCCAGTTTTAACGAACTTACACCGTAATTGTTTTTTGCCTTTATGTCGGCTCCATTTTTTATAAGTTTCTCTACAACCTTGTCGTTTTCAGAAAATCTTGAGGCAAACATTAGCGCAGTCCAGCCGTCATTGTCCTTTGCATTTATATTTGCTTTTGAAAAAATCAAATCTTCTGTAAGATTTAAATCTCCTTGTTTGGCGGCATTCATAAGTTTTGTCCGTCCTTCGCTGTCCTTTTCGTCCGGATTTTCTATAAAAGTTCTTAAAATAGATGGACTGCTTTTTTGCGGAACTTCATTGCCGTCGTTTTCCAGCGCATAATCGAAAAGGTTAGTTTTTTCGTATGGAGCGATTTCAATTTTTCTTTCAAACTTCAGCATTTTTTCTGTAGAAGTTGTTTCATCTTCTTTTTGCGGCGCAGAAGTTAAAGTTTCATCTTCGTTTCCGTTCTGCATAATAGAATTCAATGCTACGTCTTCTGCACTGTCATTTTTCTCATTTTTTTTATTTTCCGCGTTTTCTTCCGGCGCAGGCAGTTTTGGATTTTCTGTTTTTTCTTCTATTTTTGCTTCTTCTTTTTTATTTTCCAAAACAGTTTCTTCTGTTTTTATATTTTGGGGAATTTGTGTTTCTTCCTGTTCTTTTTGAACTTCTTCCAAAATCTGTTCATTTTCTTCTGATTTTTCAGTTTTTTCTTTTATAAATTTCCGCAAAACTTCAATCATATCGTTCGGCGAAGAATTTTCTTGTACATAGTCGAAAGCATTTTTTCCGTTTTTGTCGGTTTTTAGAATTTTTTTTCGTCTGGAAAAATTAAAAAGTGAATTGTCCTTTATAAGTCTTTCTAAAACTTCTGGAGAAGATGAATATTTTGCCGCATACATTATAGAATTTCGTTTTTCCGCATCTTTTTGCATTGGATCTGCTCCGTATTTTAGCAGAATATTGATGACAGAAAGACTGCGGTCTTCTTTTAATGCGCTCATTAAAAGGCTTTCTTTTTCTTTTCCGCGTTTTATATTTGCGTAATCCGGATTTTTTTTGAGCGCAGTTTTTATTTCTTTTTCAGTTCCTGTCTCGACAGTCTCAAAAAGTTTATCTCTTTTTCCGCTTGCCTGAACTGATAGAACTGAAAAAGCCAATAAAATGAAGAAGATAAAATTTTTCTTAAAAGCAAAATTCATTTTTTCTAATTTTTAATCTGTGAAAGATCTTTTGTATTAAGCAAAACCGGAATGTTTGAACTTGATGTTGCAAGAATTCCGTTCTGTGTTATTGTAAGCGGAGTTGCAGGCTTTACATTTACCTGTGATTTTAAAAGATTCTCCGCGTTTTCGTTGAATTTTCCTGTTACAAAGTTTTTTCCGTCTTGAATTATACAATAGAAATTTGAGCCATCGCTTACAAGAACTGAATTTTCAGCAATAGTTTCATTGCTTTCTTTTACGATTTCCATATTTTCCTTGTCAAGAACAACAAGTTTTACGGCTCCGTTTCCGAGAGAAGTTCCTGCAATTGCAATGTATCCGGCCTGTGTTTCAAAAATTGTCCGGCTTCTGATTACAGTTACTGGAGATTCTTTTATTACAGTTCCTGTTTCTGCATTAAGTTTTACGAGGGTTGAAAGAATTCCGAGCTCGTCAACTGATTTTAGGCCGTAAACGCCAGCCGCATTTTGATTTTTTGTCTGTTCCCGGACAATAGTCTGCTGGTCTTGCGCGATAGAAGTGCGTTCTGTCTGTGCTTCTGTGCGTTTTGTGTCTGCGGCGGCCTGAGCCTGGGCTGCTTCGTCTTTCGCTTCTTGAGCTTTTTCTGACTGTTCCTGAGCTTTCTGTTCCTGCTGAACTGCTTCTTCCTGTTTTTGTTCTGCTTCCTGACGCTTTTCTTCGGCTTCTTTCTGAGCCTGCTTGTCTTCCGGGTTTTCTTCTGCCTTTTTCTGAGCCTGTTCTGCTTCTTTTTGAGCGTTCTGGGCTTCAGTTTTTGCAGTTTCTGCTTTTTTCTGTTCTTCTTTTAATTTTGCAGATTCTTCAACTGCTTTTTTTTGGGCATCGTTTGCCTTTTCCTGGGCGTTGTCTGCCTCTCGTTCCTTGATGTTTACCATCTGTTTTCTGGAGTCGACTCCCTTGTCTTCGTCTTCCTGCATAGACTGAACGACTTTTTTGTCCGAAATTACTGAGGTGTCAACTGTGCTCAAGCCGCCATTTACGTCTGCAAGAGGAATTACAATCTGGGTTTTTCCCGGCCAGTCGCGGTAGTTGAGGGCAATGCCTGCTTTTTCTGCCGTCAGATTGTCTGTAACGATTTTTTTGTATTTTAAATTGAAATAATCAGTGTTTCCGCGGTAAACTGCGTTGTAAACAGTTACGAATGTTGCGACTGTCTGCGCGTCGTCGGAAGAATATCCATAGGCTTTTGAAAGATATGCTGAAATAATTCTTCTTATATTTTTGATGTGGTCAATTGTAGAAGAGCTTCCGATTACAAAAATATCCGCATCAAATTTGCCTTTTTCCTCTGAATTGACAGCATGAATAATTTGGTAACGCAGCGAAGAGCCAGCATNNGAGTTTCGGGATTGTCTGCAATAATTTTTCCAAGGTCAGTTCCGATTCCTGCAATTTCTGCCGCAGAATTTATGACAGAATGAGGTCCGTTGTAGTTTTCAAAAACAACTGGCTGTGTAGAAACTGTTTCAAGTTCTTTTTCATCAACTTCCAATGAAAAAGAGTTTGCGCAAAATACAAGAGCCAAAGCGACTGTAAAAATTCCCCTGGATAATTTCATAAAATTCCTCCAAATTCAGTTATGAAGACGCTGTCTGCAAAATAAAGATTTTTGAATATTTTATCACAAAGATTATGATTTTTCACGCGTTAAAGTTCAAGTTTAAGAATTTTTGTAAAAGTTTCGCCTGCATAGTTTCGCACTTGTCTGTCAAAACGGTCTGTCATGAAATTTGAAAGAATCTGTTTTCCCTGGCGGTAGAGCGCCGGTCTGCCCGTAAAGGCAACGATTTTGTAAGTTGAATCGCACAGAAGCTTTGCAAGCTTTACATCTTTTTTTTGAAGTTTTTTTTCTATAACAATTTCGTAGGCTTTTAAAATCTGTCCGCTTTCGTCATAGCCAAGATTTGCAGAATTCTGAACCAAAATGTTTAGCAAAAAAGGATCTTCTTCAAGTTCAAGAAAATTTGCAAAATCTGAAACAAAAATGTTTGATTCGGTATAGCTCATTGCCTCTAGAAATTTCTGTGTATAAATAGGGTTGCTTGAATAAAACGACTTGTCTTCGTGCGGATTTCTGTTTTTTTCAAGAAGCTCGGAAAGATAGAACTGTGAAAGTTCCTGAAGCTCTTCGGTCATAGTTTTTTCTTTTTGAAAGAAATCTTTTTTTTGAAAGGCTGCCTGAATTTCTTCAATTCGCGAAAGCGGAACCGGAGAATAAACTATTCCGTCAAAACTCTGAATATTTTTTGAAGGAACTGTATANNGGCTCACGATTTTTTTGTTTCCGACGCTCTGGGACATGACAAAAGCATTTAAAACCCAGTTTTTCATGCACAAAAAAAGTTGGTTTGAACTTGTATATGTGACGAAATTCCATGTTGCTTTAGAAGGCAGTTTTGCTTCCCAAAAAATGTTTCCGCTTTCGTCAAATTCAATTGCTTTAAAGCTGCTGCTTATAAAAAATCCTCTGGCTGTCGGCCGCAAAAAAACTGCATCAAAAAGGCTCATAATTCCGCCGGAAAATTCAGAAATAAGGCGGCCGGTTGAATTTTCTACGGTTTTAATTTTTAGTTCTGTTCCTTTGTTATAAAGAAGCGCGGAAGTTTTTTGACCGCAGATTATTTTTTTTACTGGTGAATTTTGGGTTTCGCCTTTTAAAACCCATTTTGAAACAGAATTTGTTTTGCTTTCTGCAAAAAGTCCTGCGGAGCCGTCTTCAAACGCCATTAAAATTCCGTCGGAACAGGATGATTTTGCTGAAATTTTGCCTGCAAAAGTGATTTCTTCCAAAACTTCTCCAAACGGACTGAGCCTGAAACCGTGTGTTTTTCCGTCGTCTGTCTGATCAAAGAAGAAAACAAGGCTTCCGTCTGGGAGCTCGCTTGTCGAAAAAACAGCATTTTCTTTCAGCTCAAGTTTCCATTTTTGGCTTCCTTTTAATCCGTAGCAGGCAATATTTTTTTTGCCTTGTACAAAAATTCTTCCATCACGTCCAACAAAGGGATTCTGTGTTATTTCAAAACCGCAGTCTACGCTCCAAAGAAAAGTTCCGCCTGGATTTATAAAGTTTAAGACGGATTTATCCGTAACTGCAATTAAAAAATCGTTCCATGAAGAAAAAAATCTTTCGCTTTTGCCTTTTATGCTTTTTTGCCAGAGAATTACGCCTTTTTGGGTAAAGGCGCTTATTATTCTGCCGTCTGTTACTGCTGCAAAACCATAGGAAGTTTCGACCGGAGGAGCGACAATTTCGCCTCCAATAACAGTTTGCCAGGACGGAGTCAATGTTGACAAATCTGTTTGATAAAGCGCGGTCTGCGAAAAAAACTTTTCTGAAGAAAATATAATCAGAAAAAGAAAAATGCTTATTTTTTTTGACGATTTTTTTTTATTCATATTTATTTTATCAGCCGGATTAAACAAACTCAAAATATGCAAGGCTTTCTATATGGGAAGTCTGCGGATAAAAGTCGAGCAGGTAGAGTTTTGTCAGTTTGTAGCCGGATTTTATCAAATAAGATGCGTCGCGTGCCTGTGTTGCCGGATCGCAGGAAATGCTTCTTATTTGGGCTGTCTTGTTTTTGCAAAGCCAGGAACATACATCTTTTTCCATTCCTGAGCGCGGCGGATCGATTACAACTGCGTCAAAAGGTCCGTTTTTTTCAAGAATCATCGGCGCGTTTTCTTTGACCCAGCGGCTTCCGCTCAAGCCGTAAGTTTCGTGCGCTTTTCCTGCCATGTTAACTTCTGCGTGGACAAGCGCGTCCCTGTTGTGCTCGACCAAGGTTGTCTTTTTAAAAATATCCGCAAGAAAAACCGAAAAAGTTCCAGCTCCGCAGTACATGTCAAGAACATTTTCTCCGCCCATATTGAACGTTAAAGCCTTTATTGTTTTTTCGAGGACGTCCATATTTGACTGAAAAAATCCCTGCACATCAAATTCAATTTGTTTTCCTGAAATGCAGACAGTGCAGTTGTTTTTTGTGTCGGCCAGCGTGCCTGCAAAACGCCGCCTTACTTTGTTTTTTGCCTTTTTTCTTGATTTTCCGACTTGTTTTGAAGCCCAGAGCTCTTTTTTTGTTTCATCTGCAATTACAAGATTGTCGTATTCATTTTGCGCAGACGGAACAATTCTTTTGTCTCCAAAAAAATGAACTCGCCCTAAAGGTCTTTGTTCTTGTGTTACATTTTTAAGGTAAGAATTTATTTCGTCGGTTGCAATCGGGCAGAAGTCGAGCTTAAGAATATTGTTTGTCTGCTTTTCGTTAAATCCGCCGTCGGTAAGCTGGATTCTTGAACGGTAATTTGCCGGTTCTCCAGAGATCGTTTCAATTTCTGGAACTTTTATTCCTTCCCGTTCAAAACAGTCTGCAAGCATTTGTTTCCGCAGCTCGCGCTGAAAATCAATATCAATGTGCTGCATGTTGCAGCCGCCGCATTTTCCGTAAAGAGGGCAAAAAGGCAGCTGACGGTGAACTGAAGGCTCGATAACTTTTTCAATTTCTGCAATATCGTAATCGCGGAAAGTTTTTTTTATCGAAACTTCAATTTTTTCTCCTGGAATTGCGTACGGAATGAATACGTTTTTTCCGTTTGCTTTTGCAAGACAGCTTCCGCCAAAGACCATTTTTTCTGGAATTACAGTGATTTTTTCCATTTTTTAAGCTCAATTAGATTTTTGAGAAAATAAAGTTGCAGAAAGTTTTAATTCTGTTCATAAAGGAAGTTTCGATTCTGTCTTTTAAGAACCAAAGCTTTGGAACGTCAACTCCGCCGATTGCATAAAGAATCCAGTTGTCGCCGTCGCGGAAAACTGTAATGCATGAAACCATTTTTTTCGATTTTACCGCGGTAAATTTTTCGTGGTAAATCAGGTTTTCCATGTTCTTAAGTTCATAAAAATAAAAATTTTCATCTTTTGTTACGTTTATCTGTGAGTTGAATTTTCCGAAAAGCGACATTTCGAGAATGCAGTCAATCTGTTTATTTTTTTCTTCTTCGGTAATCTTTTTTATTTCGGCAGAAGAATACAGTTCGTACCATTTTTGCTGCCTGTCAGAAAAATAAGGAATTCCTACGTAATCACCGATGTTGCACAAAGCCGAGTCTATTTCTTCGATTAAATTTTCGTTTCCTTCGACTGGACGGATTTGAATTACTTCTGCAACAAAAGATGGATCAAGTTTTTTCATCGTTGCCAAAATTCTTGAAGAAGAATCGTTTTGCTTGACGCAAACGTCTTTCATTGAATTTATGTTTCTGATTAAAACTTCGCCGGTTTCGAGTTTTTGCTTTTCGTCAGAAGAAAGTTTTGAATTGAAAATTTCTGCCTGGACAGAAAATAAGGCGGCAAAGGCAAAAATTGTTCTAAAAAGAAAAGATTTTTTCATAAGGCTCCCATAAAATCATCGCTGGTACGGCGCATGCTTCTTCTTGCGAATATAACAAAAAACTTCATTTTTCTCAATAAGTTACAAAATTCTTGTGTTTTGTGCTATAATGCTTCCACTATGATAGCTCCAAAAATAAAAGAAACAATAAATTCAAAAGGCGCCTCTGTAATAAGAAAAATGTTTGAGGAAGGAATTCTTCTAAAAAAAGAGTATGGCGATGACAACGTTTTTGATTTTTCGCTCGGAAATCCTGATTTGGATCCTCCAAAAGAAGTTGTTGATGCAATTTTAGAAGTTGCAAAAGACACAACGCATGGCTGCCACGGCTATATGCCAAATGCCGGCTATCCTGAGACAAGGCTTGCAATGGCAGAAAAGGTGAGTGGCGAACAGACTGTTAAACTCGAAGAAAAAAATATCGTAATGACTGTGGGAGCGGCGAGCGCTCTAAACTGCGTTTTTAAGTCGATTTTAAGTTTGGGCGATGAAGTGATTGTTCCTGCTCCTTTTTTTGCGGAATACAGGCACTATGTCGCAAATTTCGGCGGAAAATTGATTGAAGTTCCTTCAAAATCTGATTTTTCGCTTGATGTTCCTGCAATCGAAAAAATGCTTTCTCTAAAAACCGCGGCTGTTTTAATCAATACACCGAATAATCCGACCGGGAAAATTTATTCTGAAAGCGATATTGAAGAACTTGCGGCCGCTCTTAAAAAACATGGAAATTCTTGCGGAAGAATGCCTTGTCTTATCTGCGATGAGCCTTATCGTGCGATTGTTTATGATGGAGCAAAAGTTCCGCCGGTATTTCCAAAGTACGAAAACGCTGTAGTTGTTTCAAGTTTCGCAAAAGACCTTTCGATTCCAGGCGAGAGAATCGGATATATTGCTGTAAATCCAAAATGTGAGGATTCTGATGAATTTATTTCTGCCTGCACTTTCTGCCTCCGCACTTTAGGCTGTGTAAATGCGCCTGCGTTTTTTCAGAAAGTTGTTGCAAAATCATGGAATGCAAAAGTCGATTATTCTTCTTATGCCCGTCGTCGCGACCTTTTAATGGCAATTTTGGACAAGGCTGGATTTGAATATTGCCGTCCTCAGGGAGCGTTCTATCTTTTTGTAAAAGTTCCTTCCCGATGGAATGATGACGATAGCGCATTCTGCGATTATTTAAAAAAATTTTTTATTTTGAGTGCTCCGGGAAACGGTTTTGGAAAAAAAGGCTATTTCCGTCTTGCATATTGCGTAAGCGAAAAAACTATTGTCAATTCTGAAAAAGCCTTTATCGCAGCGGCTAAATAGGAGACAAGATAAAAACAGACGAAAATGGCGTCTGTTTTTATCTTTAAAAGTTTGAGTTGCAAATTTTCTTATTATGGGAGATGTGAAAATGAAAATCTTAATGGTAAGTGCAGAAGCGGTTCCTTTTGCAAAAACTGGCGGACTGGCAGACGCTGTTTCGGCTCTTGCAGGCAGTTTGAGCAAGCTCGGCCACGATGTAAAAATCGTAATGCCGCGCTACTATAAAATCGACCGAAAAAAACTTCAAAAGCTCGAAGGTCCTCTCGGAGTTCCAGTCGGAACAGGCCAGGAATGGACAGCAGTCTATACGACAACTCTTCCTGGTTTTGAAAAAGTAAACGTGTATTTTCTGGACCATGAAAACTGTTTTGGGCGCGATGGAGTTTATGGAACAAAGTCCGAGCCTGATTTTTTTGACAACCCGTATCGGTTCAGCCTTTTGTGCCACGGCGCTCTTCAGGTTTGCAACAAATTGGGATGGTTTCCGGATATTGTCCATGCCCACGACTGGTCGGCAGCCCTCGCTCCAGTTCTTGTAAAGCATGTTTGCCGTACACAGGAAGCATTTAAAAAAACAGCGTCTGTCTTTACGATTCATAATATGGGCTATCAGGGTGTTTACGGAAAAGACAAATTCAACGATTTAGGAATTGACTGGAATCTTTACTATGGGGCAGGATTTGAACGAAACGGCGCAATTAACTTTTTGCAGGCCGGAATTTCTTCTGCCGACATGGTAACGACAGTAAGTCCGACATATGCGCGCGAAATCCAGACTCCAGAAGGCGGATTTGGGCTTGACGGCTTGTTGCGCGTCAGAAGCGATGTTGTGAAGGGTATTGTAAATGGAGTTGATACAGAAATTTGGAATCCTGAAAAAGATGCCGCTCTTCCTGCGAATTTTTCTTCAAAGGATATGTCCGGAAAAGCCGAATGTAAAAAAGCCCTGCAGCAGTATTTTGGACTTCCAGAAAGGGATGATGTTCCTGTAATTGCCATGATTGGCCGCCTTGTAAGCCAAAAGGGGATTGCAGAAGTTATTGCGCCAAATTACGGATGCTTGTGGGGAATTTGTAGATCCTTAGATGTCCAGGTCGTTCTTTTGGGAAGCGGTGAGCGCTGGGCAGAAGACGAAATCAATTCGCTTCAGGGAAAACTTCCAAATTTCCGTGCAAAAATTGGTTACAACGAAAAACTCAGCCATTTAATCGAAGCCGGGGCCGATTTTTTTCTCATGCCAAGCCAGTACGAGCCTTGCGGGCTTAATCAGCTTTACTCAGAGCTTTACGGAACTCTTCCAATTGTTCGTCGCACGGGCGGTCTTGCGGATACTGTCCAAAATTACAATGAGCAGACTGGTGAAGGAACTGGCTTTATGTTCGATAATCTTACTCCGCAGGCAGTTTATGACACTGTAGGCTGGGCGGTTTATGCTTATTACAACAAAAAAGATCACATCAGGCAAATGCAAAAACGTGCAATGGAGCAGGACTTTACGTGGACAAAAAGCTGCCGTCAGTATGAGAAAGTCTACAAAGAAGCGCTTTTGCGCGGCTGTGGAATAAAACTTTAAATTTTTTTTGAGGAAAGCGCATTCCCTGCCCGCGTCCGGCTCTTTCTGCAAGTCCTCGGAACCGGCAAAATGCCGGTTCCTGCGGTCTTTCCGTGACGATCCGGGCTAGAATTTTTCTTCCAAATAAAAGACTATTTTTCGCGCCTTTCTGTTAATTCAGAGAGGCTTTTTTATTAAAATTCAAACCATTCGCCGTTTATGGTCAGATACCAGTCGGCAATAACTGCATTCATATCAGGATTGTACCAGCTTACAGAACCGTCTTTGTTCAAAACAACAAGCCTA